>CAYREJ010000213.1:0-4776 GCA_964423235.1 uncultured Acidobacteriota bacterium
TTCTGCTCAGGAAATAGAAATAGAAGCTTTAAATTTATTAATTACTTATTCAAATAAGGATATAAGATTCCTTCTGCAGCAATATTTAAATGGAATAAAAAAGAGCAATATAATAGAAATAGCAAAACCGGGAGCAAATAAATTTTCTGAATTCCCCTTCATTTATAAAAAGAACAAGGAAATATGGAAAGGAAAAATTGATCTATTAATAATTAAAGAAGATAAGATTTTGATTTATGATTATAAATCTTCAGAACAAGAATTATCTGAAGTTTCCAAAATTTACAAAAAACAACTTGATATATATGCCGAAGCAATTTCAACTATATGGCGTTCAAAGAGAATAGAAAAATATATCATTCATTTACCTACCGGCGAAATATTACAAATTTAAAAAAATTACATATACCAAATTTGATTTTTTTTTATCCTGTATTTATAATAATGCGTCATTCAATTTCAATTATGGCTATGAAACCAAAAAAAGTTGATTATCATATTCATTCATCATTATCTGATGGTAATCTTTCTCCTTTAGAAATTGCTAAATTATGCAATAGCTTAAACATAGAAACTTTCGTTATAACAGACCACGATTCAATCGGAAGCTATTTTAAATTAAAACAAATAAATTTTTTAAGTAGCTCTGAAATAATCAGCGGCGTAGAATTAGATTGCATATATGAAAATAAAGAAGTTCATTTATTAAGTTATGACTTTGATGTATATAATAAAGAATTAAATAATTATTTGAAAAGCATCCAGGAGCAAAGATTAAAAAGAATAAAAGAACAAATCATTGCTATAAATTATTACTATGGAAAAATAATTTTGAAGGAAGAGGAGCTTCTCAACCAGGATAAAGAAACTTATATGAAGCCACTGCTTATTGATAAATTAATTCAGTATGGAATTCAATCTAATTTACCTTATGAGGCAGCTTATCACAACATAAGCGAATGGCTCCAGAAAGAAATAAAAACTTCTACAAAGATACATAAACCTCGGATAGAAGAATTAATCAAATTAATGAAAGAAGCTGGAGGCTTATGTGTATTAGCACATCCGGCTTACTATGTTGCTAAAGGAATAATTTTAGAAGAAATGATCGCTAATCTAAAAAAAGAAGGGCTTGATGGAATTGAAGTAAATTATCCATATAACTATCATAGCCCCGATTTATTTTCACCTTCCCAAGAAAATGAAATTATCCTTGCTTTAGAAAATTTAGCTGAAAGATTTAAACTATTGAAAACTGCTGGTTCTGATAGCCATAGTAAAGAACAAATTATTTTCAGCAACAATCATTCAAATCAATGAATTTAAAATCTAACACAACCAAAAAATATAAAGAGCAGAAATTCAAAGAAATAATTTTTGGACCAATATTGACAAGGAGATTAGGCTATTCTTTGGGCATAGATTTAGTCCCCGCGAAAAGTTGCAATATGAATTGCATATATTGTGAATGTGGACCTACAACTCGCTTTACTAATGAGTACATTGATGAGATTACTGAAATCCTAATTCAAAAAGAATTGATGGAAAAAAAACATTTGCTTAAAGGCACTGACTATATTACTTTAACCGGCTCTGGAGAACCAACTCTAAATCCTAATATCGGCAAAATTATAAATGTCATTAGAAAAATTTCCGATTTGCCAATAGCCTTATTGACAAATGCTACCCTTCTATACAGGAAAGAAATCTTTAACGCTATTTTCCCAATAGATGTTATTCTTCCTTCTTTAGATGCCGGAGTCGAAAAATTCTTTAAATCGGTTAACAAACCCCATCCGGATATTAAGTTAACAAATATTATTGAAGGAATTAAAAAATTAGTTGAATCAAATCATCCTGCCGTCTGGTTAGAAATTATGTTAGTAAAAAACATTAATGACCAAGCTGAAAACATACTCAAACTCAGAGAAATTATCAATTATATTAAGCCGCATAAAGTGCAATTAAATACCCCTATTCGCCCCGGAACTCTACCATCAGCTGCTCCTCTTTCTGAATTAGAATTAATCAAAATCGGAGAAAAATTAAATTACCCTTATGAAATCATCTCCTTCCAGAAAAAAGAAAAAATTAATTATATTAAAGAAGCGGACAATACTTCTTTTATCTTGAATATATTGGAAAGAAGACCTATGACATTTGAAGAAATTGCTATTTCTACCGGGATCAATTATAATAATCTAACGCAAACTCTAAATCAATTATTAGAAAAAAAGAAAATCAAAAAAATAGAGAAGGAAAAAATATGTTATCTTATTTCAGTGGCTTCTGAAAATAAATTCCTATCGCGCAAATTAAAATGACTATAAGCAACATGGTAAGATATAAAATTATATAAAAGGAGGAAATCGTGGCTTTCTTTAGAAATTTTGCTTATAAATTAAGCATCCTAAAGGAATTCTTCGCTTTCTTATGGGAAAACAAATTATGGTGGCTCATCCCTATAATTGCAATTTTAGCAATATTCGCTCTGATACTAACATTCGCTGAAACATCTCCTATCGCTCCTTTCATTTACACATTATTTTAAAAGAAGTTATGCTTAAAAAATTATGGAATTTTTGGATAAAGCTGGCACACTATATTGGCGAATTTAATTCAAAATTAATTCTTTCCATATTTTATTTCTTAATATTAGCTCCGGTTGCAATCATCTACAAAATTAAATGCGATACTTTACAAATCAAGAAAAAGGAAAAAAATCTTTGGCACCATTATACAAAGATGGAGAATATTGATTCTTTAAAGAGACAATCTTAAAGAGTAAAAATTTTTGATTTTATTATGAATATTTTAGGAATATCTTGTTATTATCATGATGCAGCAGCGGCATTACTAATAGATGGAGAATTAATAGCTTGCGCCCAAGAAGAACGATTTACAAGAAGAAAACATGATCCCAATTATCCCAAAAATTCAATTAATTTCGTATTGCAACAAGCAAATCTGAAATCCGCTGATATTGATTATGTCATATTCTATGATAAACCTTTTTTAAAATTTGAAAGAATATTTAAAACGATTTTGCAAACTTTTCCATACTCATATAAACTTTTCCTTCAAGTAGCTAAAACTTGGTTTAAAGATAAATTATGGATAAAAGGAACTATCGCTTCCCATTTAAGGATAAAACCTGAAAAAATCTTATTTCTTGATCATCATTTATCGCATGCTGCAAGTGCTTTCCTATGTTCTCCTTTTGAGGAAGCGGCAATAATTACAGTGGATGGAGTGGGAGAATGGGCTACTACTACTATCGGCGTCGGAAAAGGAAATTCTATCAAATTAATAAAAGAAATCCACTTCCCCCATTCTTTAGGCTTACTTTACAGCGCATTCACAGCTTTTCTCGGTTTTGAAGTTAATGAAGGAGAATATAAAGTTATGGGAATGGCTCCTTTCGGAAAGCCCCGTTATGTAGATAAAGTTCATAAATTAATAAACTTGTTCCCAGATGGTAGCTTTGAAATTAATATGGATTATTTCTCATATCATTACTCTACAAAAAATACCTTCAACGAAAAATTCATTGCGCTTTTTGGCGAACCTCGTTCTCCGGATTCGAAATTCTTTACTTTCGAAAGCGGCTATCCTTCTTATTTTGGAGATAAGCCCTCAAATTTTAATGAATTATGTAAACAAAATCAGCATTACGCCGATATAGCTGCAAGTATACAATTTGTTTTAGAAGAAGCATTAATTAATTTATCTAAAGCAGCTTATCAAGAAACTAAATTGGATAAGTTATGCATTGCAGGGGGAGTAGGATTAAACAGTTCAGCTAATTATAAGATACTAAAATCAACTCCTTTTAAAGAGCTCTACATTCAGCCAGCTGCTGGAGATGCTGGCGGTGCTTTAGGAGCTGCTCTCTATTTTTATTATTCTATTCTAAACAATAAAAGAAATTTCATTATGAATCATGCTTATTATGGAAAAGAATATACCGAAAATGAAATAATTGATAGCTTAGAATCTGCAAATATAAATTATTCTATCATTAAGAACGAAGAAGAATTATTAAATAAAGCTATTGAAGAATTGATTAAAGGAAAAGTTGTTGGATGGTTTCAAGGAAAATTTGAATGGGGACCTCGTGCTTTAGGTGCAAGAAGCATATTGGCTGATGCAAGAAGAAAAGAAATGAAAGACATTGTTAATACTAAAATAAAATTCAGAGAGCCTTTTCGTCCCTTTGCTCCTTCTGTGTTAAAAGGAAGGACAGAAGAATATTTTGAAATAGATGATAATTCTTCTTTAGAACCAGCTAAATTTATGCTATATGTTGTACCAATCAAACCCTCAAAACAAGAAGAAATACCCGCCGTTACACATATTGATGGAACAGGGAGATTACAAATAGTAGAAGAAAAATATAATAACTTATACTGGAATCTAATAAATAAATTCTACAGAGAAACAGGAACTCCTCTCATTCTCAATACTTCATTTAATCTAAAAGGAGAACCTATCGTCAACAGCCCCACAGATGCATTAAATACTTTCTTAAAAAGCGGTATGGATATATTAATAATGGGACATACTTTAATATCGAAAAAGTGAAGCGGTGAACATGTTAAGTGGTTTCAATGCTTCTATAGTTTCAGAATAACTGACAAAAAAATTATAAACCACAAAGAGCACAAAGATAACACAAAGATCACAAATAAGCATATATCTTATAGAAAAAACTTTGTGTCCTTTGTGATAACTTTGTGTCCTTTGTGGTTAAAAAATGTAAGCTATAAATAGAAT
>CAYREJ010000214.1:0-4775 GCA_964423235.1 uncultured Acidobacteriota bacterium
AGCCTTTGAAGAAAGAAGGGGAAGCTTTAGTAGGAGCAGAAAAGCCGATTGCTGCAGAAGTGAAGGAAGCTGAAACTGAAACGAATATTAAGGAAGGTCCCAAAGGGATATCTCCTCCTCCACCACCATCTCCTAAGGAAGGAGAAGGAAGTGTAGGTGAAAAGCCGGTTGAGCCATCTCAGCCTGAGAATCCTGTGGTAGCAGAAGGACCAAAAGAGACTAAAGAAACAACATTACCTCCTCCTGAGGGGCCAAAAGAGCCACAATTGCCTCCCAAAGAAGAAATTAAAGAAGGAGATCTGGTATCAATTGGTCCGGATGTATCTATGCCAGAAGCTATAAAAAAACCATTGCCTACATATCCTTTAGCAGCTAAAAAAGTAGGCATAGAAGGATTGGTTATTTTGCAAGCTCTTATTTCTGAAAAAGGGGATGTAATAAATATAAAACCTTTGAGAGGGAATCAGATTTTAATGGATGCTGCTATTGAAGCTGTAAAAAATTGGAAATTCAAACCAGCAACTAAAAATGGAATAAAGGTTAAAATATGGTATACTATTACCATTCCTTTTAAAATTAAATAAACAAGGAGAAATAAAAATATGCCAGCAGAAATAACTAAAGAACTACGAGAACAATATCAAAAAACTTTAGAATTAGCTAAAAAGCAGATTCATGATATTGAAGCTACTATTGAAGAGGAATTGGCAAGAGTTAAAGAAAGACTAGCTGAGTTGCAAAACAGAAAAAAGTCCTTACTTCAGATGTATGCAGCAGGCTGCGAACTTTTAGGTGTAGAAAACGAATTTGAAAAGGCAGAAAGCACCAGTCCAAAAGCAGACATTTGATAAGATATTTTTTATTGAAAAATCCTATATATCTCTTTTATTTTTTATAAAAAAATAAGTTTATACAATATTTATATATCTTCTTGATAACCAATATTTATCCGTGAAAATTCTTTCTTAATATCTATTACTTGAAAAGAATTTATTTTTGAATTCAATATGGAAATATTTAATAAACAAGAAGAGAGAAAAGAGATTCCTGAGGGACTGTGGATAAAATGCGATAATTGTCAACAAATTTTATGGAAGAAGGAAGTAGAACGAAATTTAAATGTTTGTCCGAAATGTAATTATCATTTTCGTATTGAAGCAGAAAAGCGATTTGCATTATTATTCGATAATGGTGAATATGAAGAGTTGTTTACTAACATAGTATCAGCAGATCCTTTGCATTTCAAAGATACAAAAGCTTACTCAAATCGTCTAAAGCAAATGTGGGAGCAAGTAGGGTTATCAGATGCTGTGAGGGTAGCAAAAGGGAAAATTAGTCAATGGGAAGTTATCCTTTGTGTAATGATATATGAATTCATTGGTGGTAGTATGGGAACTGTTGTAGGTGAAAAGATAACAAGAGCTATTGAATTATGCTTGCAAGAGCGTTATCCTCTTATAATTATTTCAGCTTCAGGCGGAGCAAGAATGATGGAGGGTCCATTTTCTCTTATGCAAATGGCTAAAATATCTTGCGCTTTAGCTAATTTACATGAAGCCGGAATTCCTTATATTTCTATTCTAACAGACCCTACTACTGGAGGAGTTACTGCCAGCTATGGAATGCTCGGAGACATTATTATTGCAGAACCCAAAGCTCTAATCGGCTTTGCCGGTCCTCGCGTCATTGAGCAAACTATTAAACAGAAGCTTCCGGAAAATTTCCAAAAGTCTGAATTCCTTCTTCAACATGGTATGATAGATATTATTATTGAAAGAAAAGATTTAAGAAAGCATTTAGAAAAATTTTTAAAATTTCTTGTATGGTATTAAATCATTCATTAGCAATAAATAAAGCCTATAGTTATTTGAATTCGCTTGAGCACTTTGGAATAAAATTAGGTCTTGAAAGAATAAAGAAAGCTTGTTCAATTTTAAATAATCCGCAAATGCATTATCCATCCATCTTGATAACTGGCACCAATGGTAAGGGGTCTACTTCAGCCTTTGTTAGCTCTGTATTGCAATCTGCTTCATATAAGGTGGGTCTTTTCACTTCTCCTCATTTAATTGATGCCACTGAAAGAATTCAAATTAATAGAGAAAAAATTCATCCCCTTCGTTTTGCTTCTATTATTAATAAGATAAAAAAAATTGATGAAAAGAATGATATAAATCTTACTTATTTTGAATTTATGACTTGCGTATCTTTTCAATATTTTAAGGAAGAAAATATTGATGTTGGCGTTTTTGAAGTAGGATTAGGAGGTAAATATGATGCCACTAATATCCTCAATCCATTAATGTCTTGTCTTACCTACATAGATTACGATCATACGGATTATTTAGGAAATACCCTTATTAAAATAACTCAAGAAAAAGCAGGGATAATTAAAAATAATGGTTGCTTTATTCACTCTGAAAGAAGACCTTATTTGAAAAAATTATTAAAAGGAATATGTCTTAGGGCTAATTCTAAATATATTGATGCATTGAAAAATACAAAAATAGTTTTTAATTTTTCCTACCCTTATTTTAATGTATCTTTTACTACTCCTTATAATTCTTATCCTAATATAAAAATACCTTTATTAGGGTATCATCAAATTCAGAATGCTTTGTTATCGATCAGAATTTCAGAAGAGTTGAATAATTTTAATTTTAACATTTCTGA
Source organism: uncultured Acidobacteriota bacterium (assembly GCA_964423235.1). Classification (GTDB taxonomy): domain Bacteria; phylum Acidobacteriota; class HRBIN11; order MFGW01; family MFGW01; genus CAYREJ01. Next base: position 2,674 of record CAYREJ010000214.1, read on the forward strand.
ATCTCATATAAAAGAAGGAATAGAAAAAACAAGATGGGAATGCAGGTTAGAGCCTATACAGGAGAATCCTCTAGTATTATTTGATTCTGCTCATAATGTAGATGGGGTCAAAAGTGCTTTTAATTATGTAAATAGCATAAAAAGAAAGTATCTAATTTGTGTTTTCGGTGTCTTAAAAGATAAATTATGGAAAAAGATGGTTCAGATAGTTGACTTGAATTCAGATGATATTATATTTACTGAACCTATTTCAGAAAGAGCTTTACCTTGCTATTCTTATAAAGCATTGAATCTCAAAACCCCTTATGAAATAATAAGGGACCCCATTGAAGCATATAGGAAAGCTCTTTCAAAAGCTAATTCAGAAAGTATAGTTTTAGTATTAGGTTCAATGTACTTAGTAGGGCATATAAAGAGGTATGGAATGGGTAAAGTATAGAATAAATAAATTTACTTATTCAGTGGTTCACACATTAAGTCTTGAGCTATTTTTGCTGCTAAATTAAGAAAGAATTGCTTATATTCTGTATCATTCTGTTGAAAAGGTATAGGTTCTCCTTTGTCAGATTGTTCGCAAATATTAGGTATTAAAGGAATATTTCCTAAATACTCAACCTGCAATTCTTCGCTTGCCCTTTTTCCACCGCCGTGAGAAAAAATATCTGTTCTCTTATTACAATGAGGACAAACAAAATAACTCATATTTTCTATAATTCCTAAAATAGGCGTATTAATCTTCTTGAACATATTAACTCCTTTACGGGCATCTATTAAAGCTACATCCTGGGGGGTAGTGACTATAATAACTCCTGATAGGTTCACCTTTTGAGCTAAAGTTAATTGTGCATCACCAGTTCCTGGCGGTAAATCTACAATTAAAAAATCTAAATTGCCCCATTGAACATCAAAGAGAAGCTCTTCTACTGCTTTCATCACCATTGGTCCGCGCCATATAATAGCTTCATCATCTTTCTTAAGAAAAAATCCTATTGATATTACCTGCATACTAAATTTCTCAATGGGAATTATTCTATCACCAATAGCTTTTGGTCTCTCTTTTATATTTAGCATGATTGGAATGCTCGGTCCATATATATCCGCATCCATTAATCCAACTCTATATCCTAAAACTGATAAAGAAGAAGCTAAATTCACAGCTACTAATGATTTACCTACTCCCCCTTTACCACTTGCTACTGCTATTATATGCTTGACACCCTCTATTTTTCCTTTTTCAAAGATCGATTTTCTAAGTGATGAATCAAGCTTTTTCTGTAAAACTTCAAATTCAACCTCATCAAAATCGTATGAGGATAATTCATTGCGAATATTATCAATTATAAGTCTTCGCTTATCATCATCTTCAGTGCTAAATAAAATCTTTATCCGCAATTTATTTTTCTCAATTATTATTTCCCTTATCAATCCAAATGATACTATGTCGCGGCTATATCCTGGATATTTTACATTCCTTAATTTCTCCAATATCTCATTTTTTTCTATCACTCTCTCTCCTGTTTCTTTTTATTGTTAAAAAATTAGCTCCAACCCAAAATTCTTTTTGCTTCCTCAGACATCATCTCCGGTCCCCAAGGTGGGTCCCATACAACCTGAACTTCAACATCTTTTACATTTTCAATTGTTAACAATTTATTCCTTACTTCTTCGCTTATCATAGTATGAAGAGGACAGCCAGGTGCCGTTAATGTCATCTTTATAAAAATTTTATCATCTTCTATTTTAACATCATAGATCAAGCCTAAATCCACAATATTTACTGGAATCTCAGGATCATAACATTCCTTTAATTTTTCATAAATTAATTCTTCGGATATCATAATCTTCTACACTGAAAATATTAATTTTCAGTTTATAACCTCCTTTTTAAAGATGTTAAAGAATAGACTAAAATAATCCTAATTCCCGATTTTGTCAATGGGCAAGATAGTAAATAGTCAGTTTATTCCAAATGCTAAAAGCAAAACCAATGGCAAAAAAATTAGAAACCACAAAGATCACAAAGAAGGCACAAAGATCACAAAGAAAGATATATTTTATAGGAAAAACTTTGTGTGCTTTGTGATAACTTTGTGTCCTTTGTG
>CAYREJ010000215.1:0-4731 GCA_964423235.1 uncultured Acidobacteriota bacterium
ATTACTAATAATATGTTAATCTCGTGGTTTAAAATTGAAACCACAGGATTACACAGATTAACACAAGATTAAAAATAGATAAAATTAACAATTCTGCAGCTGATTTTCGGTTTTAGTTAATAACTCTTGCCAATGCTTTTCTACTTCTCTTTGCAAATTTTCTATATCTTCTTCTTTTAAGTGCTTAAATCTTTCTTGGTATTTGATATATTCTTTGATGTGAAGCCCTTTTGGTATGTAATTTAAAAAATATTTTTCTCCCTTTTCAATTTCTAAAAGTGGAAATACTTTGCATTCCACTGCCAATCTTGATAATTTAATAGTCCATTCAGGTTGAGTTTTCCAACCGGGTGGGCAAGGAGCTAAAATGTGGATGAATTTAGTTCCATAATAATTTTTAGCTTTTTTTACTTTGCGAATTAAATCTTCAGGGAAAGCAAGCGTAGCGGTAGCGATATAAGGTATTTTGTGAGCAGCCATAATTTTAATAATATCTTTTTTATATTCTGCTTTAGGATTATCATAGGGGGTAGTAGTAGTCCAAGCACCTAAAGGGGTAGCGGAGCTTCTTTGTATTCCTGTATTCATATAAGCTTCATTATCATAGCAGATATAGATGAAATCTTCGTTTCTTTCAGCAGCACCGGATAAAGCTTGGATTCCTATATCAAAGGTTCCACCATCACCAGCCCACGCTACTACTGTTGTCTTATTATTCCCTTTCATTTCCAAAGCAGCTCTAATACCGGATGCAGCAGCAGCAGCTGTTTCAAAAGCTGTATGATACAAAGGCACTGATAAAGAAGTATAGGGCATCGGTCCATCTATTACAGACCAACAACAAGCCGGCATTGTAAAAATAGCATCCTTCCCTAATGCTTTCAGAACTAATCTCATTGCTAAAGAACCGCCGCATCCAGGACAAGCTAAATGCCCACAATATACTAACTCTTCTTCAGGAATGCTTATTAATTTTTGAGTCATTTCGTCCCCCTTTTAAATTATTTATTTTTTTAAGCCAGCCCATAATATATCACTTTCCGGCTTATCATGAGTTAGCATGTAATTTATAATATCGCTTAATGTTTGAGGTGTAATATCTCTACCGCCTAATCCTGCAACAAAATTAAAGATAACTGGTTGTTGGAGATAATTATATAGCGCAGCTCTTACTTCTTGTGCGAAGACGCCTCCTACTCCAAAGGAAATATTTCTGTCAACGACAGCAACTTTAGATACATTCTTAAGTAATTCTCTTATTTCTTCATTAGGAAAAGGACGAAGAACTCTTATTTTAATTAAACCAGTTGGTATCCCTTTATCTCTAAAATTATCTATTACAATCCGAGCTGTTCCAACAGCAGTACCGCTTGTTATAAGTGCTAATTCAGCATCTTCACATCGGTAAGCTTCTATTAATCCACCGTATGCTCGTCCAAATATTTCATTGTATTCTTTGTCAACTGCTTTAATTAATTTATGGGCTTTATCCATAGCTTCTTGAATCTTATATCTTAATTCCATATAAGAATCCGGACGAGCCAATCCACCAAATGTATGAGGCTCCTTTGGGTCCAATTTTAATTCCGGATTAAATGGGGGCAAGAAATCATCTATTGCTTCTTGCAATGGTAAATGAACAGGTTCGCTGGTATGAGATAAATAAAATGCATCAAGATTTATCATTACTGGTAGCAAAACTTGTTCGCCTATTTTGTAAGCTTGAATAACTGTATCTAAAACTTCTTGGTTTGATTCGCAGTAAAATTGTATCCAGCCTGTATCTCTTTGAGAAACGCTATCAGTTTGATCGGCATATATAGTCCAAGGAGGTGCCATAGCTCTGTTAACATTAACTAAAACTATTGGGTGTCTTCCACCTGCTGCCCAATGCAGTAATTCATGCATTAAGGCAAGCCCTTGTGCTGATGTTGCTGTAAATGCTCTGGCACCCGCAGCCGAAGCTCCGATACAGCAAGCCATCGCTGAATGCTCTGATTCAACTTTTATAAATTTGGCATTTAATTCACCGCTGGCACACATCTCAGATAATTTCTCAACAACCCCCGTCTGAGGAGTTATTGGATATGCTGATATTACTTCCACCCTCGCTAATTTTGCTCCATATGAAGCTGAATGCGTCCCCTCTATTACCATAACCTTTGCTGAACCCGCATTTTTATACGGAACAGCATTAATTATTTTATTTGCTCTCATTTTTTACCTCTATTTCTTTTATTAATGCAATCGCAGACCGAGGACATTCCTCCCAGCAAACTCCGCACCCCTTGCAATGATCATAATCAATTATATATCCCTTCTCACCCTTCTTTTTTCTTATCGCCCCATCAGGACAAAATATATAACAATTATCACAATAACTGCATAACCCACAACTAAAACATCTAAATATTTCTTCTAATGCTTCGTTTACTGAAAGCCCTTTGTTTACTTCTAAAAAATTTCTTATCCTCTCTTCTATTCTTAATTCTTCATTCTTTATTCTCGGTGCATTACTAAAATAAACCAGATTTAAATTATCATATTCTACTATGTCATTAAAATTCATTTCCGGCATTTTGTATCCAAAATAATGATGAATTGCATAAGCTGCTTTCTTCCCAGTAGCTATCGCATCTACTACCGTCCCTAATGGATTTGTAGCACAATCCCCACCTGCATATATCTTATTTCTCAGGCTTCTTTGCAATTCATCCACTTTTATCTTGTTCCCTTCTATAATATCTTTTTCCGCAAATTCTAACTCCGAATCTTCTCCAATCGCTTTTAAAACAAAATCCGTCTCTACTTGAAAATTTGAATTAGGTATAGGAACTGGAGCTCTCCTTCCACTTGAATCAGTTTCTCCCAATTCCATTTTTATGAATTCAATAGCCTTGACTTTTCCATTTTTTCCAATAGCCCGAACGGGTGCTACTAAAAATTGAAAATTGACTCCTTCTTGTTCAGCGGCTCTTACTTCTTCCGGAACTGCCGGCATCTCTAATCTTGTCCTCCTATAATAAATTGTTACAGATGCGCCTAATCTTAATGAAGTCCTTGCTGCGTCTATTGCAGTGTTTCCTCCACCAATTACTGCTACTTTCTTCCCTACAAAAGTTTCTTTGCCAGTATTTATATCTTTTAGAAAATCCAATCCTGACCTTATATTGATTAAATCTTCTCCTTCTATGCCTAATCTTTTGCTTTTATGAGCTCCAATGCCTATAAAAATTGCATCGTATTTATTTAAATCTCCTAAACTAATGTCCTTTCCAATTTTTGTATTTGCTTTAACTTCTATTCCTAATTCAATAATTTTTTTTATTTCATAATCAAGCACTTCTTTCGGTAATCTGTATTTTGGTATACCTAATCTTAGCATACCGCCTAATTCGGAATGAGCTTCATAAATTGTGCATTGATATCCTCTTCTTGCTAATTGATAGGCGCAAGATAGACCAGCAGGTCCGGAACCTATTATTGCTATCTTTTTATCTTTTTTCCCTTCTATTAAAGGTAATTTATTTTTGCTCCCATAGATTTGATCAGCAATAAATCTTTCCATTAAATGAATAGCAATAGGCTCATCAAATTCTCTTCTATTACAATTTTTTTCGCAAGGATGATAACATACTCTTCCGCATACTCCAGGGAATGGATTCTCATTCATTATTAATTGCCAAGCTTCATAGTATTTTCCTTCTTTAGCTAAAGAAAAATATTCAGGTATCGGCTCTCCAGCTGGACATCCTCTTCTGCATGGAGCTATCCTTTCTACATATATCGGTCTAACATGACGCCAAGACCCAGTCTTGTTCCATTCCATTGATTCATAAGAAACCGCTAATAAAGGAGTATCATCTAAAGATTTTAAAGTGAATTTTTTCATTTTAATTCTCTCTTATTTTATTTTTTAATTGAATAATAAGCTTCTTCTACGGCAGCAATATTTTCTTTTGTTCTTGATGGAACTATTTCCTCAATAGCTTCAGCTAATTTCTCTAAAGAGACTATATTAGTATATGCAGCAAAAGCTCCTAATATAGCTGTGTTCACAATTGGAATTGCTTTCGTTCCTAAGTTATGTTTCACTGCTATTGAATTAGCATCTATGCATTTTATTTTGAAACCATCTGGAATATTAAAGAAATTCTCCGGTAAATCGCTATTTATGAGTATAGTTCCTTTTTCTTTTAATCCGGCAATTACATTTGTTGAAAGGATTAAAGTTGCATCTAAAATGATTAGGTGGTCCGGTTTATAAATTTCGCATCTCAGTTGGATAGGCTTGTCATCTATTCGGGTGTAAGCTACTACGGGAGCCCCTCTTCTTTCTACTCCAAATGCAGGAAACGATTGAGCATACCTCCCTTCTTTGAATACTGCTGAAGCTAATATTTTGCAAGCTACTGCAGCTCCTTGTCCTCCTCTACCATGCATTCTTATTTCTATCATTATTAAAACTCCGATTTATTATAATAATCACAGATATTTTTCCTTTGTCCTATTATTTTATACATTTATTAAAATAAAATCAAACGGATTTGAGTTTATAGAGTTTATAGAGTTGAGAGTTTGTAGAGTTCCACTAATTCTACCTATTCTTTATGAATATGATCTTTTTGAAAGAAGAAAGGCAAGTGTTTTTTTTAACTCGCTAAACTCGCTACTTCCTAACTGGTCAGTTTTATCCAAAAGCAAGGAAAAATATTAAACCACAAGATTATC
>CAYREJ010000216.1:0-4720 GCA_964423235.1 uncultured Acidobacteriota bacterium
AGATTAGTATTTGATTTGCAATTAGGTTGGTAATCAAAAAAAGAAGAATTTAAAGTATTTTATTGCGATTTTGCGAGGTTAATGAGTTCCTTGCAAAGACGCTAAAGTTTCTACATCGTTGGATAATTCTGAAAATTTGCTTTATAGCTATTTTAGATAAGAGAGGGCTTGGTTCTTTAAGAAACCAATTGCTTTTCCATAAAAAGCTTTGCGTGCATAATATTTTGCCATCCTTATATTTGATTCTTCAGAGGCACTTTTAGCATATAGAAGATAAACTGCCGGCAGGAATAAGGCATCCTCTAAATCATGTTCAGCAGATTTCTCTAATGAAGTTAAACAATCATTTAAATAATCCTTTTTAGTTAAACAAATAATGGCTTTCAATCCAATATCCTGATAGAATTCCTGAGGTATCTTTGATATGGCTTCTGGTAAAGGTTTGTTCATTACTAATATTTCTCTAACAACCCTCCATCTCCAGAATTTCTCAGATATTTCATATTTCCCATAAGAATTAAGAGGAACTACTGAATTATCTCCTTTATATGTTAAGTATTGTTCCTTCAAGAAACCTCTGTATACTTCATCGATAGCCCAAGGAGTAATTGAATCAATTATTTTTTCAGCTTGCTCATACTTATTTTCAAAATATAAAAGGTAAACATTGTATCTTTTCGCGTCGTGGCTATAATCAATAGCATTATTCATAATCGGAAAATAAGAACCTGCGGCGCTTTTTTGTATTAAATTTTTTGCTTCTTCTAACTTCCCTTGCAATATTAGTTGCTCTAATAAGTAGATTATAGCTCTATTGCCTTCCTTTTGGTTAGCTAGGGACAATTGATAATTATGAATTGCTTTTTCTCTATTTCCTAATTCAGCTTGAGCTTTGCCAAGCAACATATACAATAAAGCTTTCAACGATGGCATATCAGGAACTTGAAGAAGCAATTTTTCGCAGAGTTCAATTGCATTATCGTATAATTTCTTTTCTATGTAAGTTTGATAAATATTAAGCTTCCATAATAATTCACTGGGAGATAGATAGTTATTAGGTTTTTCAGCTTTAAAATTAAAAGGAAAACCTTCAAAATCAAAAGTAAAAGTATGATTATTGCTTTTAGCTATAATAGCATATCTACCATTAATTTTCTTTATTTCAGTTCTAAAAAAATCTGGATGCAATCCTATGATACTGAGATGAGGTTTTATACAAGGAGTGCTTAAAGGTAAGCCCATTGAAATGTTTATTTTGAATAATAAAGCTTCAAGATTTTCAGACCAACCGGGGACAGTAGCTCTAAAAGGTTTGCCTACAGGCAACCAAGCTATTGTTCTTGTTTCTAATCTATTATTTGTGAAAATACCTGTTAAATATTTTTCCTTACCTACTACTGATATATTTATACTATGAATACCGGAGCCCGGATTCCATAGTATCCCATAAATTGAGCAACCAGAACTATTTAGTATTAATATGCCTCCTGGATAAAAGAGAGCATTGGAGAAACTAAAAATTAATTCTTTTTCTCCATCATTATTTAGATCGTCATCAAAAAGAAATTGAATATCATATAAGGTTCCTTCTCCTTTAATAAACTCCTCAGTTGTAATCTGCCTATGGCAAATTAATTTTCCTTTTGAATTCAAAAGCCATATCTTCCCTGTTTCTTCTTTTTTATTGTTATCTATAGAAGCAGCAGATGTTATTATGACAGCTTTTTTAATTCTCTTTGAAATATTATTTAAAATAGATACTTTGTATATTGGAGAAGGAACTTTAAATTCCCAAAGTTCTCTTCCGGTTTTATCTAATGCTATAATACTGTCTGCTTTTATTTTTATATCATCCAATTGATGAATAAAAAAATGCTGATACAAAAAGAAAAAGATTAATAGAATTAGAAGAGCAGTAAAAACTTTCAATGCTGCTTCTTTGAAATAATTTAAGAGAAGAAATTTTCTCCTGAACTTAGAATCTTCTATGAAGCGTAAAGCTGTTTTAGCATCAGCGAATCTTTTTTTATAATTGGGTTGTAAAGCGATTTTGAGCCAATTTAAAGCTATTTTTAAATATGCTTTTTCTTTTTCTTCTATATTTTTAGAAATATCTTTTAAATAACTAAATTTGGGTTTCTTGTTTTTTTTCTTTATCAAAAGATTATGGTCTGTGCATAAATCTTCAAATCTTTTTCTCCCAGATAGCATTTCCCATAAGACTTCTGCAAGATTGTAGATGTCGGAAAAGGGAGTATATTTTGTTTTTATAAGGCTTTCTGGAGCCATATAGGGAAGAGTACCCACAGGGTGTCCTATTGTCTGGGTTCCTCCTTCTATTTTAGCTATACCTAAATCTATGATTGTTACATAAATTTGAGATTCGTTTGATCCTCTAATCATTATATTTGATGATTTTAAATCACGATGGATTAATCCATTACTATGCAAATACTCTAAAACTTTTAGGACTTCTTTAATTATTAAAATAGATAGAGAAGGCTTTATTCGGCTGTTTATTTTTATGTAGTCATCTAGTTTTTGCCCTTTTATTAGCTCCATTATCAAATAATAAGGTTGCTTCTCTACATTAGCATCATAAAAATGAACTATCCCGGGATGATCCAATTTAGCAAGATAATTCCCTTCTTTCCTAAATTTATCTAAATCATTATTATCTTTTAATAATTTTAGTGCATATCTTCTTTTAGTTAAGATTTCCTCTACTTCGTAAATTTCTGAAAAAGCTCCTGCATCAATGTAGTCTATTATTTTGTATTTATTATTTATTATATCACCCTGCCTATAGCTCGGCATATTCTACAACTTCTTAATTTATTTTTTTAATATTTTATAGATCAGCATACGGGAAATTTTAACATTGTTAGCTAACTCAGATATGGTTCCATATTTTTGTAAATTATAATAAATATATCCTTTTTTAAAATATTTAAGAGCTTTTTTATAAGGAACAATATCAAAAATATTATCGTCGCTCATAGCTTTACCTTTAAGATAATAGATTGCTTTTTGAACATCAGTTTCTTTAGCTATTGATGATTGGCATTTTAAAGCAAGAGAAAAAATGATGTTTTTTAATTCTCTTACATTGCCGGGCCAGTTATGAAGCATTAATTCTTTAATAGCACTCTCAGTAAATCCTCTTAAAGGAGTTTCTATGCCATTTTTCTTCAGCTCTTTTATTGCTTCTTTAAGAAAATAATTTGCCAGTAGAGGTATATCATCTTTCCTTTCTCGCAAAGTAGGCAAGGTAATTATATTCATAGCGATTCTGTCCCAAAAATCTTTTTTTAACTTACCTTCTTCCATTAGCTTAATAGGGTCTTCATTGATAGCTCCAATAAATCTAATATCTACTTCGATATGCTTATGCGAACCAAGTCTTGTAAAAGATTTTTTTTCCATAACAATTTTAAGTTTATCTTGGATTGTTAATGGATAACATTCAATTGATTCTAAGAAAATGGTACCTCCATTAGCTTTATCTAAAAGTCCTTCCCTGTCTTCAGTAGCTCCGGTAAAAGCACCCTTAGCTGCTCCTAAAATTTCACTCTCAAATATCGATTCAGGATTCCTTATCGGATTTACTTCTTCGAAACCCTTCTTTTCTCTATTGCTTAATTTATGAATTAGCTTTGCAATAGTTGTTTTTCCAGTTCCCGGTTCTCCTATTAAAATAACTGGGACATCTGTTTTAGCTGCATTATAAACATTATACAATAAGTTTTTGAATTGAGGTGTCTGACCAATCAAAGGTTGCTTTTTCAAGAATCTTTCAAACTCTTCTTGCAAAGTACATTGTGCATACCATTTATCAATTGCTTTACTTTCTCTTTTGAATAAACTTTCAGCTACCTCAGGTTTAGCACACCCATCCCCCCAATAAGCAAAAAATAATAACATTTTATTATTGGCTTTTCCAACCCGTGAACAAAATATAGAAGTATCCTTTAATCCTCTAAGAGTGTCAGAAGATTCTTTAATTTCTTTTGGAGCCCATATTTTTTCTTTATTTTCTTTTATTATTTTATTTATTACTGTATTGCTATATTTATATTCTCCTTGTTTTATTTCTTTCAAAATTACCCCGGAATCCCCTAAAATTTCTATCAAAAGAATAGCAGAAGCTTCCAATACTCTCCTTAATTCTTTCAGAGATTCATTAAATTTTTCATCTATCTCGATCTTATTATCCAAGATTTTATTGAATTCACAAATTAATGAACTCGGCAATTTTATTTTATCATAATAATTGTCTTTGCATTCTTCTAATACATAACAATTGGATTTTTTCAAGAGTAAAAGATTTATTTCTCCTATACGGATTATATCTCCTTCTTCTAATATAATACTTTGTATTCTTTCACCATTTACGAAAGTCCCGTTTTTGCTTGATAAATCTTTAAGCAAAAGATTTTGTTCCTCAATCATAATTTCGCAATGCTTTTTTGAGACTGAAGGGTAGTCCAAATAATATTGGCAATTTTTATCCCTGCCGATAACTCCATTTTTGTCAATGATGATTTTTTTTCTGCCAAGGCTAAATAGCTTCATTTCTATGCCTCAACAGCAAAATCCTTTTTATATTATCATAATTTAGTTTTCTATTCAAATTGAACTAGCGTAATCCTTCATTAAAAAAATAATAGAGTTTATAGAGTTTGTAGAGTTTGTAGAGTTGAGAGTTCCACAATTTCTT
>CAYREJ010000217.1:0-4712 GCA_964423235.1 uncultured Acidobacteriota bacterium
ACAGAGTTAATTTTTTCTCTGTGTTCTCTGTGTCTCTGTGGTTAATTTATCTTTAGCACTTGTTCTCATAGATATGATCTTTGTGGTTTATAATTTTTTTGCCATTTAATTGGCTTTTAGGATTTGTAAAAAACTGACTAATTACTTCTCGTTGTATTTGATCAGAATTCACCTTTTTTGCGCCTTTGCATGCAAATTCAATTTTTTTTCCACGCAAAGACGCAAAGTTCGCAAAGATAATTTTCTTTGATATTTTATTCTTTTTATTATTTATGTTTTGCTGAGCAACTAACTAAGTTCGTCAACTCGCAATAAAATAATAAATAATAAAAATAAAAATAAAATAAAGGCGATTAAAGGTCGCAGAGTCAATTTTTTCTTCGTGTTCTCATCTAGCCGGTGGTGAATTTACCGATACAAATGCATTTGGAAAATTTTAAAAATTGGAATAAAATAATGGATAATTAGTTAATATAATTTAAAAATTAAAATGGGAGGAAAAATTATGAAGAGAAAATTAATAAGCTTAACATTAACAATTGTGATGTTGGTAGCTATTGCAGGCATAATTGTGAAAGCTGCTGATGAAGAAAAGAAAATAACTATTAAAGGAGAAGTTCTTGATTTAGCTTGTTATATATCACATGAAGGGAAAGGAATTAAACATCAGAAATGCGCCCTAACATGCTTAAAGAGCGGACAACCAATGGGGTTATTAGCAGAAGATGGAACTGTTTACTTGTTAATGGCAGACCATCAAGATTCTAAAGCATTTGATGAAGCCAAAGGCTATGCAGCTGAAAAAGTAGAAATTTCCGGGGAATTTTCAGAAAGAGCTGGCATAAAAGCAATTACTGTAAAAAGCGTAAAGAAAATTAAATAAAGCATTTAAAGCTTTTTCAACTATAAAATAATCAAGATGAAGTGGAAGAGTATTATAATTTTCTTTTTTTTATTTATAGCATTAGCAAGTCCTTATTTAATAAGGAAATATTGGAGCTGGCGGGAGATGAATTCAATTAGTAAAGGAGCAAGGTTAGCAATAGAGAAAGGATGTGTGGGTTGTCATATCCCCTTTATGGGGAAAGAGATCAAGAATCCGGAAAGCCGATTAGGAACAGTTCCATCTTTTTATGGTGGTAATCTAATGATGTATATCAAAAATCAAGAGGAGATAGAAGATTACATAAGATATGGGCATTTAAAAGGGAAAGAATATAAAGAAGAGCAATTAATAAAGATGCCTGCATTTGGTAAGATATTATCAAATGAAGAGATAGAGGATTTAGAAAATTATATTATAGCAGCAGATGGCTATAAGATTCCAAAAGATGAGAAAATTTCTAAAGGTTATGAGCTTGCTATTGAATATGGATGTTTCTCTTGTCATGGAGTAGCTGGCTCAGGGGGTGTTAAAAACCCGGGTTCGTTGAAAGGATATATTCCCGGATGGTTAGGAAAAGATTTTTTAGAATTAGTAAAGAATGATGAAGAATTAGATTCTTGGATTCGCAAAGGAACCATAAAAAGATTTGAGGAAAATAAAATAGCGAAATTTTTCCTTAGAAGGCAATCTATATCTATGCCTGCTTATGGTAAAGCTCTTAAAGAAGATGAGATAGAAAATCTAAAAGCTTATATAAAATGGCAGCGAGAAAACATAGCTAAATAATAAGTCTAAATCCGATTTGGAAAGAAAAAGCAGAAGTTAGCAATTCATAATCTAATCTTATACCTAATTTTAAAGCTAAAATTGATAACTCCGCCCCACCAAAAACATTAAGTAAAAATGCTTGTGGAGATGATTCTTTTTTAATCAAATCCATTTTTTCTTTAAGAAGTAATCTGGGTGGATTTATCATTCTAATATTGATGGTAGGAGTTGTTGAGACAGAAGCATTACCCCAATTTGTAAAAATCATACTTCCCACAAAAGGATGAAAGAATAATAAACTTTTACTAACCTTTGTCTCTATTCCTAAGGAAGACAAGTTCCAGTCTAATTGAAAATCTAATTGGCTATCCAGAGAAAAGTTAATATTAGCAATTTCAAAGGGTAATGAAAATTCATTGGAATTATAAGTAGCAGAACCCTTAGAATAAGTAAAGAAAGGAGATATTGACAAACCACTTTCATTGCCGAAATCCAAAATTGAATGGTTTAAGCCAAAGCTGAAAGTAAATGAATTATAATGAAAGTCTTTAGTATCGAAGGGAATATAGCCGAAACGAGCGGAAATATCCCAACTGGTAAAAGTTTTAAATTTCCCAAAAATATTTAAAGAAGGCAAAGGAAGATAGTTAAGATCAGAAGGAACTCCTATATCATTATTTATATCAATGAGATTATAAGAAGCATCTTTAGTAAGAGAAGAATAAAAATCAGGGGTAAAAGCAGAGCCGATAGATATTCCGATAGTGAAAAGATGCCCACTCAAATTAGTACTGGCATCCATTGGTCCTATGTTAGCAACAATAGGAATTCTATCAGCCATGCTTTTTGATAATTGCTGATTAAAAGTAGAAATGTCTGAAAGAAAATAGTTAATGTATTCAAAGAAGTCTTGAGGATAAATATTCCCAACAGCAATTAAGAAAATAAAAATTAATATAATTATATTCTTCATGTTTAGCTCCTATTAATATTGCTGCATAATAGAACAAATGCTTATTATATATCAATCAATTTTACCAATCAATTGGGAATTGTGGATTGGGAATTGGGAGTTGGGAATTGGGAATTAGGAATTAAATAAAATATTTAAGCTAAAAAGGTAAGAAATGGTGGAACTCTCAACTCTGATTGAGTTTATAGAGTTGAGAGTTTATAGAGTTCCACAGGGATTACCATCATAAGATAAGATTCTATTTAATTAGAAAAGGGGATTAGGAATTGGGAATTAGGAATTAGGAATTGGGAATTAGGGATTGAGGATTAGCAATTTGGAATTTGGAATTGGGAATTGGGAATTAAATAAAATATTTAAGCTAAAAAGGTAAGAAATGGCAGAACTCTCAACTCTACAAACTCTATAAACTCTATAAACTCTTTTCAGAAAGCGTTAAGAGCGCTAAGAATACATCCACAGGAATAATTGCTATTTTCTCTCTGCCCCCAGCATCTTCTTTGCTCAGGATTATATATTTCTTTACAGGAGCAATTGTCTTGATCTCTCTTTCATCAACCTGGAATTTATATTTTACCTCTATTCCCAAATACTTACTGTCTTCTTTGAAGATTGCATCTATTTCTCTACCGTTTTTATCATAGTAATACCATAAAAATGTTCTTCCTATTCTAAAAATGGAATCTCACGATGCATTAGAAGGTGTGAGAGCACTATACCCTCTACAATCTTGCTTTCTAATTCCTCATCCTGAATAGTCCTGTTAATTACACCCCAGATCTCTTCTCCTAAAAGGTAAGCCTTTACTGAGTGAAAAACCATTGGGTCAAAGAAATAAACCTTCTTATCACCCTTAAATTTTGGAGATTTCTTATTGAAATCATAAGCATAGAGAATAAAACTTATAAAAGAGTCTTCCAGATATTCAAGATAGTCAATTGCAGTGGCATGGGTTCTTTCTATTTCATGAGAAAGTTTTGAAAAGCTATAGCGCGAACCGTAGCGTTCTATGATTGCCTTAAAGATTCGTCTTGTTATTGTCTCCTGTTTCTGGAGTCGAGAGAGGTCTCCTAAAATATCTCTGACAAATATTTCACTAACCTGTGGCTCTATTATATCTTTACCGCTAACATAACGATTGGTGAAATAATGGTTTATAACGCCGGGAAGCCCACCAGTGATAAGATAGAGTCTGAAGAGGTAGCTTAGTTCTCTTTTAAATGGAAGAATCTTCTGGGTCTGCATTTTTATCTCATCCAGGGTCCAGGATAGGTCTATATAACTCTCTTTCAAGAGGGTTTTCAGCATCCCAATAGCTTCCCAAAAATCATCTTGTTGAGGTAAGTGTCCTGCTATCCAATCAACGGATTGAAGCACAAATTCTCTAAAACTTAAGGGTTTTATATAGTATTCATTCCCCTCAACCCCTCTACAGGCAATAATTCACCTTTCTCTTTAAGTCTAATAGCACTTGAACCTGTTGCAAGGATTATCCCTCTGCGGGTTATTCCCTGATCAGCCATACGCTTTAATTCTATGCTCCAATCTTCAATAGAAGTAATCTCATCTAAAAATAGAAATATCTTAGGAGCATCTCTTGTTAAATCCAAAAAATAGTCTATAGCATTTCTTAACTCTCTTCTGGAAGTAAAGAAGTCAAGGGAGAGGTAAAGAATTCTTTTTGAAGGAATCCCCCTTTCTATCAGTCGCCTTATCATATCTTTAATATAAGTAGTTTTACCTACTTGCCGGATTCCTCTAAGGATATAGATATTTCCATTTTTAAAGTCTGCCCCCTTTCGTTCAAAGAATATAGGCTTTGCTTTAATGAGGTTCTGGTCATACCGAATAAACTCCTTTTCCCATTTCCACCAAGCGTTTTAAGCGACTATTTCAGCAATTCTTACCATTTTGATGCCTCACTATCCATATTTGCGTTAATTTGGATATCAGAATATCTAAATATAATAAAATTAATATAATTGTCAAGAGTTAATAGAGTTTATAGAGTTGAGAGTTCATAGAGTCCCACAGCAGTGATTGGGGATTGGGGATTGGGAATTAGGAATTGGGGATTAGGAATTG
>CAYREJ010000218.1:0-4655 GCA_964423235.1 uncultured Acidobacteriota bacterium
AATATTTCTGTGTTAATCTGTGTCTAATTTCAGCTATAAAAGCATATATAGTTGTTCCACTCTAATCATTAATCCATATCCCCTAATCCTTAATCTTTATTTGTGGAACTCTATAAACTCTCAACTCTACAAACTCTATAAACTCAATTAGTCTTCCAAATAAATAGTTGGAGTATATATAATATCATATTTATATTTTTTTAATGCGACTTTGATATAATGGAGACCTTTCTGATGATTTTCATTAACTTGATAGCCGAGAAGATATTGCGCTCGGATAACATCTTCTATATATTTAAGTGATTTTTTAAGATCTTCTAATTTTTTTGCTGATAATGTGATACCCCCTGTTTTTTGTGAAATTAATTCAAGATATTCTTTTAATTCTTTTGTTTCTAATCCTTCACCCTGCGCTATGGAAAAAATTGGGATACCTGCTTTTTCACATAATTTTAGCATCTGATAAGAATTTAAATGACTGCTTTCATCTTTGCCATCTGTAATAACTACGATAGCTTTTCTTTTCATTTCTGAAGTAAATAAAGAAAGAGAATAAGCTATAGCATCATTTAACGAAGTTCCCCCTTCAGCTTGTAATAAATCTATGCTTTCCAGTATTTCTTTTAAATTAGAATTGAAGGGTTTTAATAAATGAATTTCATCATTGAAGGCAATTAATGCTACCTTGTCTTCGGGAGTTATTAAATTTTTTAAAAATTCTTTTGCAAAAATTTTTGCTTTTTCTAATTTATTTTTCATACTTAAACTTTTATCAATTAGAAAAACGAGTTCAATCGGAACTTTTTCTTTTTGGAAGTGAGTTATTTCTTGCTGAATATCATTATCATAAACTATGAAGTCTGTTTTAGTTAAATTACTGACTGGATTTTTCTTTTTATTAAATACAGAAGCGTGCACTTCGATAACTTTAACATTAACAAGATATTGTAATTTGAATGATTGTGTTTTTATTGTGTCAGTAGCTATTAGATGATCTTTTGAATAAGCTAATATTTTGATAATGTGGTCAATTTGAATAGGACCAAAGTCGTAAGTAAAAGCATACGGGCGAGATACGGCAACATAAACTAATTTTTTATCAATGTAAAATTCTATTTTATCTATATTATCATATTCGGGAGGGACTTCAACAATAATTCTTGTTTTTCCTGCAATTATATCATTAGGTTTAGGATTAATAATTTTAATTCCATTATCTTCTTCTTGGCTGTAATTATAGCAGATAGAAGAAAGTATTATTAATAAAGAAAACATAATAAAAATTTTATTAGCCATATTTTTAATAAAAAAGATAATAAGCAATTATTCTAATTCTAAATATCCTTGAGCTTTAAATTCTTGTATCCAGCGTATTAGAGTTTCCTCATTAATTAATTGAGTCTGCCATACGATGCTTTCCCAATCATCAATATAATTCTGTCTGCAATGAGAAAGAATGTAGAGAACTGCTTTTTGCCATATTAAATATTGTAGCTTTGCTGGCAATTGAAGTTTATCTATAAGGTAGGCTGTGCGGATTTTGTAATCAAACAATCTTTCCGCAATGGGACTATGGGTATAATATTTTTCAAGATTTTCATAGGAAGGCAAATAATTTATTGTAATAATGCTACTTCCCAAGATATGAGGTGCTATTGTTCCAAATTGATTTATTTTATCTTGTATTTCAGGATTCTTCTCAATAAGAATTTTTAATTTTTTATACCTTTCAGATGTTAATTCTATTGAATTATCTATTGAGAACTTACCTAAATAAAATAATTCAGAAGGGGTAAGTAAATTTTCTGTATCTTGGCAATTAATTTTCTTAAGCAAGCAATCATGGATTTTTGTATATCGAGCTTTTCCGATGTGTTCCTTTAGGAAGGATAATAATATTTGTTTAGATTCCGGATGTATAGAATTATTAATATCTTTAATTAACTCTATTCCCAATTCATAAAAAGAAGCGATAGCCGAATTTGTTTGATCATCAATCAAGTTTGCTTTGGGAAATATAGCAGAAGCCCAAAGCCACTTAGGCAATTCATCATTAAGTAATTTGCTATTTGCGGAGGCGAATTCACTTTGCAAAATAAGAGGTGCTAATTCTAAGGGTAGCATTGATAAGGAGCCTTGCAAAAATACGCCTTTCTTCGGGTCTTGTATGACTAAGTGAGTGTTCCTCCAAGGTGTTTTAATAAGAATTGTATTTTTCAATTTGCTAAAATCGTGCTTGGCGATAAAAGAATTGTCCGAAAAGGCTTTGGAATTGACATTTTTCATCCAAAAGCTATATACTAATCCTAAATTATGCCATCCAATTAGTTCATTAACCATATTTGAAATTTTTAAAATCAATTCTTTAGAGGCTTCTTCATTTGAGCTAAATTTTTCAATTAACTTTAGCATCCTAAGCATCTCTTGGATTATAGGATGAGTCATTTCTCCGGCTGCTTGTTCAGAAATATAGGAGCTAAGTTGATTCTGAAGCTCATTAATATAATTCCTGCTTTCTTCTTTATTATCCATAGAATCAATTTTTGATATTATCTGATAAATATTACTTATCCATTGAAGGGAGGGTATTTTTTGTTCTTTAAGAATATTTTTTATCTGCTCCTTTTCTCTTTCCCGAGGATTAAATAAATAAATTGCTTCATTTATTTTTAAGTGTTCCTGAGGAATTGAAGCTACAATAGCATCTAATATGCATTCATCGGGATTATTTTCCTTGCAATTTAGATATTTTAAAAAAATATGGTAAAACCACTGGGCATATTTAAAATCAAATCCATATTTATTATCAAAAGGCAGTTCTAAAAAAGATTTAAATAGATAATTTATATCTTTTTGTCCCAATTGAGGATTTAAAGATAATATCCAAAATAAAGATAAATTAGACTGGAAAATTCTCATTGCATTTTCATAGTCATCATCTTCTAAATTCTCTAATTCTAAGATTTTAAAAATTACTTTATATAATAAAGTCGGATCATTAAAATTTATATGTTCAAGATAAATAATAATGGATGGATAATAAGGGTATGCCCTGAAAAGTATTAATATGTTTTCCGGAGTAGCTAATTCTTCCTTTTGAATGAAGAAATTGTATGTTCTAAAGAATACAGGCATTCCGTCAGTATCTTGTCCATTAATATTAGTTTTCCATTTAGCTAATTCTTTAAAGAATTCTAAATAGGATAAAGAAGAAGAATTATTTTCTTTGAAAAGGTCTTCGTAAGATTTAGTAATATTATGATTCTTTATTGCTTTTATCCAGCTATTATAACCACCGGGGAAGTAAATATCATTTTCTTTATATCGTAAAGTAGATAAGACTTCAGGAAATCCTTCCAATTCTTTAAGATCATATAATTGACTTAACCTTTCTCTTCGGGGAAGATTTAAGTTGAAATATAATAAATTAATTGATTTTGCAATATCTTCGCTTTCATTATTTATTAATATATTTCTTATAATAGGATTTGAAGAGTATAATCCACGCATAAAATAAGCAAATTTCCCATCTGAATTATTCATCCAATTTTTTATAAATGAAAATTCATTGAAATAAATTCCAGAAGGTCCTTTAATTAATTTTCTATCTATTGGGGTGGAAATAGTTGAACTATTAGCTTCTATATAAGGTGAGATACGATAAAATTTCCAGCCAGCATTTTCAGAAGAATATAATAATAATCTCCAAGCTGATATTTTTTCATTATCAATACTTTTATTTATAGCTTCTATTGTTTCATTGCTTAAGTTGTACAAGCTTAAGAATAAAAAATCAAAATCTATGTTTTTAGCTATAATATTCAAGAAATTTTTTTCCAGATCCTTTTCAGTAGGCAAAATGGATTTAATTAATCTTTTTGAAAAGGGAAGCTCTATATATTCAGTAGGGATAAAAAGAGACATTTTTTTTGATTCATTTAAATTTTTTAATATGGTTTCCGGATGATAGCCTAATAATAATAATGAAAGATGCTTTAGCCAATTATCTTTGTTCTGGTTCTCTATTAAATTGTAATTGGTTCCTTCTTTTCTTAAATCGTATCCAAATAAATCAAATATTTTTTTTGCTAATTCTTCATTCTCTTCCAAATTGAGCTGAATATAATATCCCGTCGAAGTTTTCTGCATTAATTTGGTGATTTTATTCATGAAATTTAAATAAGATGCAAAATTTTCTATTTTAATATCTTTATCTGCTTGATTTAATACGAGAAAATCTCGACAAAGATAATTAATGAGAAGCCAAATGAAGTCTTTTCCGATGGAGATATTATTTATTCCCAATATTTTACTAAGTAAATCAATGCCGCCTGGGATTTCAATAATTAATTTATCTTCTTGAGGAAATGGTTGTGAAGGGATTAAAAAACTGGCTGTCAGAAGATTGAGCGATAAAATAAAAATTAAAGCATTTTTTCTTTTCATAAAAAGCTTTTAGCAACTTAAATATAAATCCCTAATATTGAAAGTTCAATGAATGTTAATTTTATCTATTTTAAATCTTGTGTTAATCCTGTGTAATCCTGTGGTTTCAATATGCAACCACGGGATTAACACAGATTAACACAAGATTTTTTTCATGTTAATTTTATCTATTTTAAATCTTGTGTTAATCCTGTGTAATCCTGTGGTTT
>CAYREJ010000219.1:0-4646 GCA_964423235.1 uncultured Acidobacteriota bacterium
CTATAAACTCTATGAACTCTATAAACTCTATTAATTCAATCTCTATCTATTCCTCTTCCACAGGCAAGAATGCCTGTGCTACTTGCCAAAAAATTACCTTTGCGAGCTTTGCGTCTTTGCGTGAAAAATTATTTTTATTGCAAGTTAGCTAGTTTATCGGATTGAAAAAACTAACTCCCAAATAATTAATATTTTTATAGAATTGCTTCATTTAACCTTTCACCTTTCACCTTTTACTTTTTACCTTTTTATTCAAGTAATTTTTTTGCAGCTTCTAAAGATTGCTTTACAATATTTACGATTGCAGCATCATCTGTATGATATCCGGAAGTTTTTGTTGTGTATTGCCTGATTACAAGGATATCCATTTCGTCTTGCTTGCTTGCTTCAAAAATAATTTTTTTATCAAATGAATGAAGCTCCTTCATCTTTAAATTTAAATTTTGTTTAGCTATTATCACAGCATAAACATATGGATAAGATTTATTTCCAACATTGTTCACTGAAGCTTGAATCTGAATACCAATAAAATCTTTGGGAGCTTTTGGAAATTCAATCATTAATTTTGCATCTAAAGGTAAGCTTTTATTCTCCAAAATTTTTCCAACTAATAAATAAGGCTGCAGTCTTATATCAGTTGCTTCTTTTAAAAAAGCAAAATCCATAATTTTTAAAATAGCATTTATTTTAATTTCTAAATCTTTAGGAATCCAAGCTCTTTTATTTCCAGAAAGTATCATTGGAATAAATAAAATAATAAAATTAATAATAATCAAAGGAAATAATTCCCCATTTGCTATTTCTTTAGCAATTGTTATCCATTTGGGAATATAAATAAATATGATGACCCCTGCCATTATAACAAATATTATTTTTACTTCAATAGAAATTCCTTGCCAGCTTTTAATTTGCTCTATCTTATCTTTTACTTTGTAAAATTCTTCAGAAGTAACTCTTTCCCAATCTGACTTTAAAATCTTTCTTTCTTTTATTTTCGCAGAACGCAAAACATTAAGCAATGAAGCAATTATAATAAATATACTGCCTATTATTATAGAAACTTCTATTTGAATTAAAAGCCCCAATATCAATAAAATGAATGTGATTATAGACCTTATGGTTTTTGGCAAATCATTAAATAATAAATAAGTTCTGATATTTTCACCCATTTTATTTTATGAAGGATGTCTTATCATTTTAAATTCATCAAATTTTAATTTTTCAAAATAAATAGGACAAGCTGCACCGCATATTTCAAAAAGGTTACAATTATGACAATGAGAAGGAGCAAATTTTAATTGGCGATAATATAATGAATTTTCTGAAAACCAAATATCATCAAAAGAATTCTTTAACAAATTTCCTAAAGGAATATTCAAGCTGGAGCATGGCAGAATATTTCCAAGAGAATCTATGCTTAATAAGCCAAAAGCAGCTGAACAACTTTTATTTCCTAATTTATATTGAATAGGGTTAAATATACAATAAGGCGTTGGACTATACCATAAAAATTCAATACCTTTTTCATCAGCCCTTTTCTTTAAATTTAAAACAATATCTCCTATCTCACTATATTTTATTTGTAATTTATCAATATTAGAAGAAATAACGCTTCCACAAGGCATTATCATATTCATTGAAATCCTTTTCAATCCAAAATCTAAAACTAAGTCAATTAAATTTTCTAAGCTATCTCTATTTACTTTATTTATAGTGGAATTTGTATGGACATTGATCCCTTCTGCTTTTAGAAACATTATAGACCGGATAGTTTTTTCAAAAGAACCTTTCACTTGAGTAAGATAATCATGAATTTCTTCTATTCCTGATTCCAAGCTTATTTGTGCAGAATTTAATCCTGCTCTCTTTAATTCTCTTGCATAAGCTTCATCTATTATTAAGCCATTGGTAATAAGATTAACTCTTAATCCATTTTCTCTGGCATAAGTTATTAATTCCAATAAATCAGCTCTAATAGTAGGCTCTCCTCCAGTGAAACTTACGCTGGGTACTTTTGCTTCTTCTTTTATTTTCTTTAAAATAATTTTTGCCTCTTTGGTGGTTAACTCTTCGCTTTCTTTTCTTGGACAATTAGCATAACAAAATAAACAAGCAGCATTACATCTGTATGTAATAGCAAATTCAGAGAGTATCGGATATTTATAAAAATACCTATGGTATGGGATATATTCTATAGCTTTCCTGTCTTGATCTTCTCGGACACAGCCCACCATAAGAGCTCTTAAATCACACATGAAATTCTGAACATCTTCTATTTTATTTTCATCTAAAAATTCAAATAATGTAAGAATGGAATTCCCTTCTAATAAATATGATAATAATTCCGTAGCTGTCTCGTTTAACTGAAATACTTGATTAGGCAACAGTATTAAAAGCTTCTCTTCTTTTCTCACATTTATATAGTCTTTTACGCTCTTTATAAAACTATCAATCCAAATAATTTTCTTACTCAATTCATTATCCATTAATGAGCGCCTCCGGATACGCAAGCTGAATGACAAGCAGAATGGCAGGCAGAGTGGCAAGCGGAATGACAAGCTGAATGACAGGCTGTATGACAAGCATCATGACAAGCCGTATGAACATAGCAAGCTGAATGACAAGCATCTGATTTTATAAAGCTTGCATAGGTGCTGTATTGCCTTCCTAAATCAGGTATCTGCTTGCTTATACGAAAATATTCATTTTCATCTCGTGCTATTAAATAAGTCCTACGCTCTTCTTCAGGCAGCACTTTTTCCACCTCGTCTTCCTTTAATAATTTTCTATAATGAGTTTTTGTCGCATCAAGGTCGCAATCCCAGCTCTTTTGTGAAATTCTATCTACCATCTCACTTATCACTAACTTTAAACCTTCTTGATTTAAACTCCCATCAGGCATTATTACTCTTAAAAAAGCTTTCTCATAGTATTCTAATCCTTCTACTGATTTTTTCCTTTTAATACTTAAAGGCTCATAAGAGATTATATAAACTGCTTCTTTATTTTTAAGGTCTAATAATATTTTTGTTAAGACATTATTAACAGGTTCTTCTATTAAAAGCATAGCTTCAGGAATCGTCAGAGTAGCTACTTTCCCTTTCTGTCTGAAAGATGATACTAAAATCTTAGGAGGAACCCAGTTCTCGCTTAACCAATCTATCTTAGGCATCTCTTCAAATGCTTTTTCTAAACGGCTCCCTTTCCTCCACCCATACAGCATATAAGACACACTCATTAATAAAAGATACAATATTTCCTGAATTATTGGAAACCCTTTTTCTTTTTCCGCCACTATTATTTTCTTCAATTCAAAATATTTTGCTGGAATATATTGCTGAATTTTCATTTTCTCGTTAGAGGATAGATTCTCTTTATGTATGCCAACTGTAAAATAATATTCTCCTTCGTAAAATTGCCCCCGATAGAATAATTTATACTGTTCATTCATAAACTTTTCTGTTTTGAAACCTAATTCATTAGCATCAGCCATTGTTAAATTTTCTTTACTAACTTCTATGGGATAATGGACATAAATAGTTTGATGTTGCATCGGATATTCCCATTGCGGAGGTGCCCAATTTAAAACCATCAATTCCCCGTATTTGCTTTCGGTAAGAGCAAGATTCCCAGTTTCTGAAAGGTATCCCCCAAAATGTATTATGTAAATAGCAGTATCATCTGTTATGGCTTGATTATTTGCTAAAACAATATCATATTTATCGGAAGAAATTTTATTGATGGACAAAGGATATTTATTATTTTTCCCATCAATAGCATAAGAATTCTCATTATCGAAATATGGTTGAACTGTTAAGCCCTCAAAATAAAAACCGTGCATTGACCCTATTGCAGTCCAACTAATCTTGTAGATAAAATCAGCTCTTCCATCTTTTAATAAAGATAAATCCACTTCTACCCAATTTAGTGATACTTGCAAAGCTTGATTAAATGAAGGGAAAAACAAAATAATAAATAATATTAAGCTGAATTTTACTTTATTCTTCATAATTTATTAAATATCAATTTATCATAAAAATAATGAAAGCCAGCCTGAATTAATTAATATCCCATCTTTT
Source organism: uncultured Acidobacteriota bacterium (assembly GCA_964423235.1). GTDB lineage: Bacteria > Acidobacteriota > HRBIN11 > MFGW01 > MFGW01 > CAYREJ01. Next base: position 4,080 of record CAYREJ010000219.1, read on the forward strand.
AAGCCTTCATCATCACTTTCATAGCTGCCGCATAAGAATTATTCTTTTTTATTCTGATGTGGCTTCAATTCTTGCTCTTAACAATTGAGCTTGCGCATCAATAAAATCAGCGTAATTACTTTTTGAATTAGCCCAAGAAGCCTCATCCGGAAAAGTGTAAGCGATACCTTCCCATATTACTTCATAGATTCTTTCCAATACTGATTTAGCATCATCTTTTCCCTTATATAGAAAATAAGCTACTATAGGAACTGGAGTAAAAACGGGTGTCGGTCCGGAAATTATTTCAGTCGCAGCACCCAAAAAAACTACATTCAATTGTGATAATAGATCTAATCTTTCCTTTATAGCACTTAATACCGAAGCAATTGAAAAATCAGCTGTGGAAAATTTCATTATAAGCTGATTTTCGCTAATTTCACCAAATGGTAATTGCATAATATCCTCCTGCTGAACAAATTTAAAAATTTTGCCCTTCTTGCAATTCTTAAATAAAAGATAATATCATAAACTTTCTTCTCCTGCAACCAATCATTTGTTAGAGGAATTAGGAATTGAGAATTAGGA
>CAYREJ010000220.1:0-4624 GCA_964423235.1 uncultured Acidobacteriota bacterium
ATGGACAAACCTCTGGTGAACCAGTTGTGGTGCCAACCGCATAGCTGGGTAGCCATGTTTGGAAGGGATAAGCGCTGAAAGCATCTAAGCGCCAAGCCCACCCCAAGATAAGATATCCCATCTTAGTGGCAACACTAAGAGTAAGACCCCTGGTAGATTACCAGGTTGATAGGTTGGGTGTGTAAGTCCAGCAATGGATTTAGCTAACCAATACTAATAGGTCGAGGGCTTGACCATAATTTTAATTATCCACACTATTGCAGCGCCTTTTATCCTATCGTCAAATTTTTCTGGCGACCATAGCGATGGGGAAACACCCGTTCCCATTCCGAACACGGAAGTTAAGCCCATCAGCGCCGATGATACTGCCTTGGTAACGAGGTGGGAAAGTAGGTCGTCGCCAGATTTTTAAAAAATTAAATAGCCATTTCGAAACCCGATATATTCACCTTTTGATTATTCGGATCTTAGAAAAGATTGAAGGACAATCCAATTTGATTAATGAAGTTAAGTCATATTCTCCATTAATGCATATCCCTTAATCCATCATCCATAATCCATAATTTTTAATTGACCTTTTTTTGAATATAAAATATAATCTATCTTATGAGATTAAATAAAAAATTAATAGAGATCATATCTTTTAATATTATTAATCAGCTTAAAGAAAAAGAATTTATAGATGTTAAAAATTTTGAAGAAGCTACTGAATTAGTAGAAAAGGTTATAATTGAGGAACTCTCAATTGAAGATAAATTGGATGAAGAAGTGCGAAAAATATTATCTGAACATATGAACTTATTGCAAAAAGAAGATATTGATTATCATGAAGCTTTTAAAAGAATTAAAGCAAAATTAGCTAAAGATAGGAACATAATTCTGTAAAGGATTGGTTTCTTATAATTAAAGCATCAATTCTTATTTACAGACAAAATATAAAGGAGTAAAGATTGCTAAGTTATTTGATTAAAGCTCCTTTATAATCTTATTTGTTAAATCTCCTATTTTTTCTATGGAAACAGTAATTACATCTCCCTCTCGGAGGAAAACAGGTGGGTTTTTAACAAAGCCGACCCCTTGAGGTGTTCCAGTTAAAATTAAAGTTCCCGGATATAAAGTCATAGATTGGCTTAAATTACTAATAATAGTTGAAATATCAAAAATCATATCGGATGTATTAGAATCCTGATAAACTTTTCCATTTATAATTGTTCTAATTCTCAAATTATGAGGATCTGCAATTTCATCTTTAGAAACTATCCAAGGTCCTATTGGGCAAAAAGTATCAAAACTTTTACCCCGAGCCCACTGTCTTTTTTGTTTTCTCATTTGCCAATCTCTGGCACTTATATCGTTAGCACAAGTATAACCTAAAACATAGTCCATGCTATCTTCAGCAGAAATATTCTTGCCCTGTTTCTTGATGATAATAGCCAGCTCTCCTTCATAATCTACTTCATCAGGAGCTATTTTCGGAAGTATGATTTCATCTTGCGGTCCTATTATTGAATTTGTTCCTTTTAGGAATAAGATCGGAACCTCCGGATAGGATGCACCTGTTTCCTCTGCGTGCTTTTTATAATTCAATCCTAAACATAAAATATTAGGCGGATAAATGGGAGGTAATATCTTTTTTATTTCAGCTTTATTTCTTGACACAACATATTTTTCAAAAATATTTCCTTCTATAACGAAGGCTGTTTTATCGCTCATTGATTCAATTACACCATATAAGATGTTTCCATCACCAGAAATAAATTGAATTATTTTCATAGTTTATCCTCTCTATAAAATAAGAATTTTAAGATTCATATTATAATAACATTAGTTGAATAAAAAAATATTGCAATAGGAAACTATTCTGGATTAAAAGATAGGAATTAAGAGGGTCTGGATTAAAGAGATAAGGATTAAGAGGTGGATAATTAATTTATATGTTAGCTGATAAGAATAATTCGAGAGGGGTAGATAAAAACTATTTAATTCCATCATTTCTTAGCTTTGCTCCCTATTATTTGCTTTATCCACTGATTTACCTTTTTTACTTATTCAACTTTTCATTCTATCATTTATTCTTAAGCCCACATTTTCTCTTAAGCTTAAATTTTAATTACTGCTTTTAGATTTTTTAAAGTTTGGAGCTGAGGCTTCCTCAATTTCTTACTTTTGTCTCTTCAATTATTTCTTCAAAAAGATTATTTACTGCAAATAATCAGAATTTGAGATACTCTAAATCCTATTAATTTTACTAATTATTTATTATATTGATATTTATAATATTTATAGTAAAATAATGCTATGCAGTCTGTTCCTTCTTTTATTTTTGCAAAAACCTCCTATAAATACAATTCTATTGCTACTTCGAAGCATTGTTACCTTCTTTCCATAATTCCTTAATATCCTTGCTTCATAATTGCGATTGTATCCTATTAGCTGAACTATAGAATCTAATCTAATATCTTGCTTTTTTCCTTTTTCCTTGCTCTCTTATATTCTCTTGACTTCTTCTCTATTATCTCTTTCCTACTATTCATACTTATCCTCTTCATCTCCTTTCGCCTCCTGATAAAATCTATTAATTTTATCAGTAAGCCTAACTTCTATAAATCCATCTTCTATTACCCCTCTTCCTCTACCCCTAATTTCTCATATCTCCTCCTTCGCCTCGCAATTTCGAGTACCTTCTTTTATGATGCAATGAATTAATTTCAAGTATTTTTTAATGATGCAATTCTTTATATTGATATTAATAATATTTATAGGTAAAATAATACTATGCAACGCTGGAGAATTATTGGTTATATTGTTTTTATTGCATTAATAATGAGGCTAAGCCTTATATTCGCGATTCCTGCTATTGCCCCAGCTATGCGTTTGCATATGAAATACAATTTGCCTATTGATATAAAAGAACCAGTTGCTGTTTTAAATGATCTTTCTTGGTTTACTATTTTAAATAATCGAGTCAAGCTTATTCCTTTTCAGGACGATGAATGGGTATATGACCAGCTGGCTGTAAATGCTCTTGAAGGTAAAGGATTTTCAGTTGATAAAGGATGGTATACAGTACCACCTGGAAAACCAGCCGCATATTGGAATTTTTTATATCCTTTCTTTTTAGCAGCGATATATTTTATCTTTGGGCATCATCAAATTCCAGTGTTTATTTTTCAAGCTATATTAAATTCTATTGCAATTGGAATTTTGTATCTTTTAGCATTTAATGTTTTTAATAAAGAAAGCATTAGTATCCTAAGCTCTTTAATTGCCACTTTTCATCCAATTCTTCTTTTCTTGCCATCACTTATGATGACCGAAGCGATATTTGTTCCATTAATTATTATTACATTTTATTTGTATTACATTGCGCAAGATAGCGGAGAGCTTAAATGCTATGTGCTATGTGGTGTTTTCTTTGCATTAGCATCTCTAACACGAGAGGTTATATTTCCTTTTTTACCAATCTTAGTGATAAATGAATTTATCATGTTAAAGAAAAGTATAAGTAAAAGCAAAGCTATTATTAAAAGCGGGGTTATGCTTGCTGCAATTTTTATTACAATTAGCCCTTGGACTATAAGAAATTATGTGGTATTTAAACGGTTTTTACCATTGAGTACAAAACTTGGTATAACTCTTTGGATGTATAATAACCCTTCTCAAGAAATTGGTTGGGATATTAGCTGCAAAGGAAAGATTATGTATGAATTTCCTGATTCTATGAATGAAATTGATAGGGATAGATTTTATTTGCTCCTTGCTTTAAATTATATGAAGAACAATCCGGGAAGAGTAATTGCTAATTTGCCATGGAAATTCCTTCGCTCGGTTAATCCTTCTTTAGGAACTGCAAAAAATCGTCTTGCCCGTATTTTTACAGCTGCATATGTTACACCAATGATGCTTTTTTCTTTATTGGGTTTATTTATTCAGCGAAATAAGTTTAGAAGATTATCAATATTATATCTTTTGCTTTTTTATTGGCTCATCATTATGATTGGCTCAGCTCCTGGCCCTCGCTATCGTCTTGGCATAGAATGGATTATTATAGCTTTTGCTGCAGCAGGCTCTATTTGTTCATATGAAATGTTTAAAAGAAAAAGCGCATGCTATTCCAAAAAAGAGAGCTAATAATTTGATATCCCCCAATAAAATTGTTTCGCTTATTATGCTTTATAGAAAGATTAAGATTCATATAGATTTTTTATAATAAAAAGCAGCAAAAGTAATTGGTCAGTTTTCTGCAAAATTATTGCTTTGAGGGTCCCTTATTCAATTTATTGCTTATATTTTTTAACCACAAAGGACACAAAGTTATCACAAAGCACACAAAGTTTTTTCTATAAAATATATCTTTCTTTGTGATCTTTGTGCCTTCTTTGATATTATGAGAACTGGCTTTATGCCATAAGGTCATTAGTGATATAATGACCTAATTAAAAAAAATGGGGTAATTAATACCCCAAAAGGAGGAAAATATGAATATTACAAATGAAAAGACCAAAAATATTATAATTGGTTTAGATGTCCACTGCAAATCAGGAACGAAATATTGCATACAGGATAAAGAAACAGGGAAGGTTTTGAGAAAAGGAGAATTTGAGACAAATTACAAAGGATTAAA
>CAYREJ010000221.1:0-4619 GCA_964423235.1 uncultured Acidobacteriota bacterium
AAACTCTATAAACTCTATAAACTAATTAATAATAAACAAATTGATAAAATTATTGCAGAAGATACAAGAACAAAGAAACCTTTTTTAGCCATATCTGCAAAGGAAATATAGCCGCTTCCATAAACAATAGCATTCGGAGGAGTTGCTACCGGAAACATAAAAGCTAATGAACTTCCGATAGCAGCTGCTAATGCTGGCATTAAAGGATTTATCTTAGCTGCTATGCTTAATGAGATTGCTAAAGGAATTATCATGTTAGCAGTAGCTGTATTGGAAGTTAATTCCGTTATTGAACCAGTAAGAAGGCTAAACATTAATATAAATTTAGTTATGGTAGGGTTCTGAATTAATTTTAGAATTTCTTCAGCTATAAAATTAGATAATTTTGTTTGAAACATTAAAGCTCCTAATGTTAATCCACCCCCAAATAAAAAAATAGCTTCCCAATTAATTCCTATAATTTCTTTCCATTTAATAAGACTTTGATTCTTCTTTAGATCAAAGGAAAGTATAAATAATAATGATACCCCAATTATGGCTGCAACAGCTTCAGAGAAATGTTCTGATAGCCATTTATATTGCAATGAATTAGACCCTGTTATAATCATTATGATTCCCGGTAGAATCCAAAGAAATATCGTCACTGAAAAAGATATAATTATCTTCTTCTGTATTGGAGTCAATTTTAAAAATTTAGCCTGCTCATCTAATAAAATTCTTTCATCCCAATATTTTTCTATTTCTTTTAAAGAGGTAAAATATAAATAAAAAAACATCATCAAAAAAATAATTATTGATATAGGAACAAACCATATCATCCATTGAAAGAAGCCGATCTTGATATTTGCCATAGTATCCAACATACCTATGCCTATTAAATTTGGAGGTGTTCCCACCGGAGTAGCTATTCCACCAATTGAAGCTGAATAAGCTACAAGCAACATTACCCCTAAATTAAATTTTTTCATCTCCTTCCCGGAAACTTTCTCTATCCTTTTTGTTATTGACAGAACAATTGGAAACATCATTGCCGTTGTGGCAGTATTGCTTAACCACCAAGATAATATGAATATCGTGAATCCCAATACAAAAGTAAATCTAAATGCTGAATTCCTTACGCCTCTTACAGATAAAATTTTCAAGGATATATATTTATCAAGCTCATATTTTTCCATAGATTTAGCTAAAATAAAGCTTCCAATGAACAAGAAAATAATAGGATGAGCAAAATTTATAAAAGCTGATTTTTCATCGCAAACCCCCAAAATCAAACAAAAAGCCGGAATCAATAAAGAAGTAACTCCTAAAGGCAAAGCCTCAGTTAGCCAATAAATTACAGCAAAAACTAAAATCGCGAATAATCTATGAGCCTGATAATTTAAAGAAGTGATCGGAATAATTAATATAAGTATGAGTGCCAGAGGTCCGCTAATTATTCCTATTCTAATTCTCCATTTCTCAAATAAGCCGCTTTCCATATCTTGGCATTCTAACAATTTTGATTAAGCAATTTACATTTATACCATTAAAGCAATTAAAATACAATACTTTGCTTTGCACCTATTCTCACTACTTCGCCCATTCACCTATTCACCAATTTTCATGGTATATTAATTAACTCCAAAATATGATTAATAAATGTTTCACAATTTTTATCCTATTGATTATTTTCTTCGCTTTATTAAAGAATACTAATGCAGCAATTTACCCCCCAAATTTAAAATGGAGAATGATAAAATCCAAACACTTTAATGTGGTTTTTCATCAAGGAGAAAGAAAAGCAGCTATGGAATTAATTAATTTCGCAGAGGAGGCTTATAAGAACATTGCTTTATTTTGGAATGACGATAAATTACCCAATAAGATTTATATTCTTCTGATTGATACAGTAGATTTTTCAAATGGTAGCTCAACAATTTTCCCATATAATTCAATTACTATCTACTTAAGACCCCCTTCAGGAGAAGGCTTCTTGGGAAATAATGAAAATTGGCTAAAAACGGTTATCATCCATGAATTGATGCACATAATTCACTTAAATCAGTCTGAAGGAATATTTAAATTTTCTCAATACTTCTTTGGAAGGAATCCTCTGCTATTCCCTAATATTTTTCAACCTTTATGGTCAATAGAAGGATTGGCAACTTATGCAGAAACTAAATGGACTTCCAAAGGAAGAGGCAGAGCCGCTGATGTCAATATGATATTTAAAATAGCTGCTATAAATAATAAATTACCATCTCCTGATCAAATATCAGGTCCTTTAGTTAAATGGCCTTGGCATAATGCCTCTTATTTTTTCGGCTACTCATTTTTGAAATATCTTAGCGAAGCTTATCCTGAAAATTATATATACAAATTCAATAAATACAATAGTTCTTCAATTCCTTTTTATATTGAAAAAGCATTCAAAAAAATATATGGCAAAGACTTCAATACACTATGGAAAGAATGGCAAATTTATATGAAGAAGAAATATCAGCCTTCACGCAATTCAGCCCAAACTTATAATATACTGAATAAGCGAGGATATTATATATTTCAGCCTATTTTTTCTGCTGATGCCTCTAAGATTTATTATTCCATTATAGACCCTCATAATTTCCCTAAAATATGTCAATTAACTATCTCCACTGTTAGAGAAAATTGTTTCCTTGATAGATATTATGGAACTACTTTGTCCTCCGATAAAGATAATCTATACTTTTCTCAAATGGAGCGATACAATTCTTTTTATATTTACTCTGATATTTATGCTTATTATTCAAATATCAGAAAACTAAAAAGACTAACTTTCGGTTTAAGAGCAAAGGACCCTGTTGCTGTTCAGGATAAAATTGTTTTTGTAAAAAACGGACCTTATTCTTCAGGAATATACTCAATCAATAAAGCAAAGCTTCCTTGCAGAGCTACGCGATGCGAAATTAAAGAGATATTACCAGAAGAAGAAGGTATAGAGTATTCTAATCCGAAATGGAATGAAAAAAACAAGCTTTTTGTAGCTGCAAAATGGGAAAAAGGAGGGTTAATGTCAATTATAATTTTTAATGAAAATGGAAATATTATTGATCATATAGGTAATGATTATCATAGGTATCTATCCCCAATTTGGACAAGCGATGGAGAAAATATTTTATTTAGTTCTGATTTATCAGGAAGCTTTAATATTTACTCTTATTCCTTAAAGAATAAAAAAATATGCAAGATCACTGATGAAGATTCAGGAGCTTTTTATCCCGCAGTTTCAAACAACAAATTAGCTTATGTTCGATATTATCAGAACGGATTTGAATTAGCTATCACAGATTTAAAAAACATCAAATATAATTGCCAAATCTATGAATTCAATCTTAAAAAAATAGATCTTAAGCAAGGAGAGTATCCTGATTTTGAAGAAAGAAATTATTCAGCTTTTCCTTTATTAATGCCAAGATTTTGGATGCCCATTTTTTCCAGTAAAGCAAATGAATACCAAATAGGTATTTTTACTTTAAGTCAAGATTTGCTCTACCATTTCTATTCTCTCTTCTTCTACTATGGATATTATAGCAAAGAATTTTCCTACGAGTTTAATTATACCTACGATAGATTTTATCCAACCATAGGCTTAAGACTTAAAAAGGATATAGATTGGTATTCTGAAAATAATTACTCTGTAAATAAAGAAACAAATTTATTTATGCTGGTTCCCTTTTATAAAATTAAATATAGAATTTATGGAGTTTTTAGCTTAGAACGAGAAGAATTTTTAAATAAATTTCAAAAGGATTATTTTAATTTAAAATTCAATTGGATTTCTTTTGAATTAGGATATGATAGCAAAAAGAAATATGATTATTCAATAAGTTTCACTGATGGAAGAAAAGTATCTATATTTATTAAAGAAGCAGTAAATAAAAGGGAGATAGGTGGAAGCTTATATAAAGCAGAAGGCAAGTGGAATGAATATATTCCCTTTTTTGCAAAGCATCATGTTTTAGCATTAAGATTTTCTTATGGAAGGAGTTGGGGAAGCTCTAAATATAGAGCAGCTTATTTTATAGGTAGCTCTTCAGCAGATTCTGATAATTTCCTTTTGCGAGGGTACAGAGAAAATTTTTTAATAACAGATAAAGCTTATGCATTAAATATAGAATATAGGCTCCCTTTGTGGAATATCGAAAGGGGCAAAGGCAATTTACCTATTTTTCTTCAAAGATTTCATACAGATTTTTTCTTTGATATAGTAAGAGCTTTTGATTATGATCAAGGATGGATAACGAAGAAAGGCATTGGCGGAGAATTGTCATTAGATATATCAATAATATATCAATTGAAATTAACCTTGACATTAGGTTTTGCTACGGGCATAGATGAAGGAGGCATAAAAAAAATTTACTTTCGCTTTGGTCCGAGCTTCTAATTTAGGAATAAGGAATTGGGAGTTGGGAATTAGGAATTAGGAATTAATGCTAATTTTATCTATTTTTAATCTTGTGTTAATCCTGTGTTAATCCCGTGGTTTCAATTCTCAACCACGAGATTAACACCAGATTATCACAAGATTTTTTTCCATGCTAATTTTATCTATTTTTTTAATCCTGTGTTAATCCCGTGGTTTCAATTCTCAACCACGAGAT
>CAYREJ010000222.1:0-4606 GCA_964423235.1 uncultured Acidobacteriota bacterium
TTTTCCTGAATAAATGAAATTTAAATTATTTTGATAAATTAATACTTTATTATTTTTTCTCAATTTTTCTTTAAATAATTGAAAATATTAGAGTATGTAGAGTTTATAGAGTTGAGAGTTCCACAATTTCTTACCATTCTATATTAGGGAATACATAATTGTGGAACTCTATAAACTCTACGATATTATAATATATTGCGCTAATAATAAAAATGGGATTAGGGATTGGGAATTGGGGATTAGGGATTGGGCAGTAAAGATTCAATAAGCTATATTAACTTTCTTTTAATGTTTCTCAGATAGTAAAATCATAATTTCTAAAGATAAGGAATGGTGGAACTCTATAAACTCTCAACTCTATAAACTCTATAAACTAACCTCATATTTTCCTGAATAAATGAAATTTAAATTATTTTGATAAATTAATACTTTATTATTTATTCTCAATTCTTCTTTAAATAATTGATTTAATTGTTCAATTTTAAGCAAGGCTAACTTCATTTCTATTTTATTTTTGATTTCATCATAAGAAGCTATTCCTTGTTCTTTTTTATCAAGGACTTTAAAAATGATGTAATCGCCATCCGGAATAGCAAAAGGCTTAGTGATTCCATTTACAGGAGTTGACCAAACTGATTCTTCTAATTCTCTTGGTAATTCTCCTTTTTGGTAAGTAGCTATGAATGCTCCTTTACTTTGAATATCATCTAATCCTTTTTTGTTAAATAATTCTTTAAATAACTCAGGCTTCTTTAATAGCTTAGAATATAATTCGTCGGCATCTTCCTTAGTCGCAAATAATATTTGAGCTATTTTTATTCTATTGCCCATAATAAATTTGCTTTTATTTTCTTCGTAATATTTTTTAATTTCCTCTTCAGAAATTTGTAATTTAGGAATTAATTTTGAAGCAAGATATTTCTGTATCAACAAATTTTCTTTATTCCTTTCGATATCAGCATTTTTATCTTTTAAATCCATTGTTTCAAAAGATTGAAGTTCATTAGGGTCGAGCTTAATATTTTCTCTCTGCAAATTTTTTTCTAAAATTTTTTTCTCAATAAAAGAATCAAGATAATTTGTTAAAAATTCATTCCTATTAGGGATAGAATCAACATCAATAATTCCTTTTTCTTTAAGGAACTTCATGAAGTCTGAGATTCTATATTCTTCATTGTTAATTTTGCAAATTATATAATCATTAGTATCATTTTCGGAATCAGGTTTATTTTTGCTGCAATATATCAATGGTAGTAGCAGAAACAATATTATTAATTTTATCCTCATATTTTGCGATTTTAGCATATTAATAATAAAGAAGCAAAATTAAGATTTTAGAGCTATTTGCCAATTAAATGTGCGCTAATGATTCGCAAATGATTGATAAATAACCAAAATCATTTTGAATTTTTCCGCTGATGAGATAAGGTCCTCTATCTGTTAAACAGTGCCCGTATTCTGAATAAACTCGCGGGAAGAGTGTTGTTTCGTAAAATCCGCATAAGTCCTCGAAACTTATAAACACCATATATTCTCCTTTGCTTGTTAATGTTCGTTTAAGAGCAGCAAGCCATCCAATAGCATTTATTTTCTTCCCTATATATTCTTTGAATTTATCAGAAGATATAAAATTATTTTCTTTAATCCTATTTAAATATAATGTAAGAGGATGAGCTGAAACTGCTATATCTAAATACTCCTGTTCTATTTTTACCTTTTCAGAAAGAGGATATTCAGGTAAATAAGGAATCTCTATTTTTTCAAAATCTTCGCTTCTTATAATAGAATTTTTATCAGCCCTGCATTTTTTGATCAGGGGATATACAGTTTTTAATTGCCATAATAATTGTGGTCTGGTAAGATTATTTAAATTGTCCATAGCTCCTATTTTAATTAATATTTCAATTTCACTATAAGGCAAATTCGTTCGTATAATAAAATCAGGAAGTGATTTAAAGAGCCTTTTCTTTCTTTCTCGGAGGATTGTCTCAATCGTTTTATGCGATAAATGTTTTATTTGAAGGAAACCAATTCTTATGGCGTTGTTTCTTCTTATTGTGGAAGTTTTGAAATTAGAATTATAAAATTCAGAAGTATAATAATAATCACTTTTGTTTATGTCCGGAAGAAGAATATGAAGATTCAGTCTCTTTGCTTCCGATATGTATACAGAAGTATGATAGAAGCCCCCTTGATTTGATAAGACAGCTGCCATAAATTCAGCCGGATAATGCGCCTTTAAATATGCTACTTTGAAAGATAATTGAGCATAAGAAGCACTATGAGCTTTACAGAAGGCATAACCGGCAAAACTGGAAATTTGTCGCCATATTTCTTGAGCTGTTTCTGAAGATATATTATTTGCATCAGCATGCTTCATGAAATTATCTTTTAATTCTTGCATTTTCTCATTGGACCTTTCTTTACCGCTCATTGCTCTTCTTAATAAATCAGCTTCTTGTAAAGATAGACCGATGATTTCATGAGCAACTCTTATTACATCTTCTTGGTATATCATAACACCATATGTTTCATTCAATATTTCTTGCATTTTAGGATGAAGATAAGTAATGGATTCAACTTTATGATGTCTTCGTATGTATTGTTGCATCATTCCACTCTCTGCTACCCCCGGTCTTATAACAGAACTGGCTGCTGTTAGCATCTCAAAGTTATCTACCTTTAATTTTTTTAATAATCCTCTCATAGCCGGTGATTCTATGTAAAAACACCCTATCGTTTCTCCATTTTTTATTAATTCTTTTGTCTGCCGATCGGTAAAGTAATATTCCAATTCATTCGGTAATTTCTCTTTGTAATATTTTTTTATAGAAGCAATAGTATCTGACCATACAGAGAGAGACCGCTGTGATAATAAATCAATTTTTACCAGTCCCATATCTTCTATGGAGAACATATCGTATTGAGTTATCACAAATCCTTTTGTTGCTTTCTCCAATGCAACATAATCAGTAATTGTTGAAGGACTGATTACTATCCCCCCAGCATGAATAGAAAGATGCCTCGGAAAACCATCTATCCTTTCTGCATATCTTAATATTTGATTAAAAGGAGGCTCATCTATCGGCAAAGAACGACATTCCGGTATCTTCTCTATTGCTTCCCTGATATTGCTGCCGCTAAAAAAATGCGGTAATGAAGCTGTAAATTTGTTTAGCTCTGCTTCTGAAACCCCCAATGCCTTTCCTACCTCCCTCACAGAAGAGCGTCCAGAAAAACAAACATAAGTTGAAATCATCGCTACTTTATCTTCACCATACTTTTTGTAAACATAATTTAAAATATCATCTCTTCTCTTCCAACAAAAATCTATATCTATGTCCGGCGGAGTTTTCCGCTCTGAATTTAAAAAACGCTCAAAGTAAAGATTATATTGCAAAGGGTCCACTTCGGTAATGCCTAAGACATATGAAACTATACTATTAGCAGCAGAACCCCTTCCTATATGAGGGATTCCTCTTCTTTTGGCTTCTTGAACTACATCATAAACAACTAAGAAATAATCTGAAAAACCTAATTTCTCAATTACTTCCAGCTCATAATTCAACCGATTTACTACCGCCTGAAAAAGTTTTGAAATAGAATTTACCTTATACCTCTTTAAAGCACCAAAAAAACAAAGTTTCCTTAAAAAAGAGTTGGAAGATTCTCCTTTCGGAACAGGATACCGAGGAAATTTGAATTCTCCAATTGGCAAATCTACATTGCACCTTTCTACAATTTCATAAGTAGAAACAATAGCCTTTGGACATAAAGAATATAGCCTTTGCATTTCCTTGGGAGAATAAAAATAATCTTTCTTGTTCGCAATAAAATTAAAATGATTAGCATTGATGGTTTTTAATTCATCAATAGCCCTTAACAAGCGATGTAATTCATAATCTTTTTCTTCAGCAAAATAAACTTTTCCGGTAATCACAATTTTTAAATTTAATGATTCGGCTAAATGCAGCAGCGTAGATGGATTTTTAGAAGAAGGATTTACTTCTATGTATAAGTGATCTTTATCAAAGAAAGATGATAATTCTTTCGCCAATTGAGGTTTGGAAGTCATAACAATAAAGTGAATATAATTATCTTTAGCTAACCCTTCCGCTATCATTTTTTTGATAGAATTAATAAAAGAGAAGTTGGGATTAAGATGAAGTTCTGTGATTAATTGGCATAATTGAGAGTAGCCATAGAAGTCTTTAGCGAGAATGACGATGGAAGGTTCGATGGCAGCTCCTAATATGGGTTTAATTCCAATTTCCTTTGCTTTCTTATAGAAAATAATGCTCCCATATATTCCATTGTGATCAGTAAGAGCAATAGCTGACATTTGAAATTTTTCTGCTAAAGAAATCAAGTTTTCGGGTGAAAGGGTTCCGGAGAGGAAGCTGAAATAAGAACAGCAATGGAGATGACAATAACCTTTCATATGATATAAATAATATAGGCGAACAAAAGGCAAAAGGCAAATAATAGAGTTTGTAGAGTTTATAGAGTTTGTAGAGTTGAGAGTTCCACAATTTCTTACCATTTTAGCGGTAGAGAATCCTTAAGTGTGGGACTTTACAAACTGCAGTCTCTTTTTGTCTGCATT
>CAYREJ010000223.1:0-4599 GCA_964423235.1 uncultured Acidobacteriota bacterium
TGCAATTACAGCAGTATTATCATACCTAAAGGCGCCTAAGATTATTAAATCTGCAACGGGAAATTGGGTATATGGAGGGAAATTGTCTAGCATAAAAATAGGAGAAGGAGAACTCATCTCCCATGCTTTAAAGCCATTTTGGTTATTGAGAATTAGCGAAAAGCAAGTCATAGCAATTTCAGCTATTTGCACGCATCTTCAGTGCATTGTAAAATGGAATTCAAATAAAAAAACTTTAGTATGTCCCTGTCATCAAGGCGAATTTAATACTGATGGTAATGTTATCTCCGGTTTGCCTCCTAAACCCCTTCCTCTTTACAAAGTAGAAATAAGGGGGGATGATATTTATGTCGTCATCTAAAAAAGATTGGTTGCAATGGTTAGACGATAGATTAAACCTTACTGAAATATTTTCTATCTTGAGTTTATTTGCTCTTGCTTACGGACAAATTGATACAACAAAAGGGATAAGACATGCTCTTAAAGAAGCTTTCTTTAAGCCCATTGAATCTTATTTAAGATGGCCTCATATTTTAGGAATAATAGTGCTGCTTCTTTTCCTTATTGAAGTTTTTACCGGGATACTTCTTGCCTTTTACTATCAACCTACAACTGCTTCTGCTTTTGAAAGTGTTAGGTTTATTATTAGAGATGTTTCCTTTGGTTGGCTTGTCCACAATGTTCATAGATGGACAGCTTATTTGCTCATTATAATATTAACACTTCGCTTAATAAGAATCTTTTATCATAAGGTTTATCAACAGCCAAGAGAATTATTATGGGTAATTAATGTTTTTCTTATTTTCTTTTGCATCATGGCAGCTTTTACAGGCAATCTTCTCCCTTGGGATCAATATTCTTATTGGTCAGTTGTCAGAGGTATAGAAATCTTTATTAAACTACCTTTGATAAAACCTTTTATAGAATTCTTTTTCGGTTCCCCTCTCATTACTGAAGCCGCTCTTATAAGATTTTATTTCTTTCATATTACTTTGCTGCCTTTAATTATTTTTTTCCTTCTCTTTTTACACTTCTCCGGAATAAGGAAAGTTGGTTTGAGCACTTTGCCTGACGAGGCTATCGTTAAAAAACCTCTTTATCCTCAATATTTCTTCAATATGCTTATCCTCTTTCTATTAATAATAGCTGTAATTATTACTTTATCTACTCTATTCCCTATTCATTTACATAGGAAAGCTGATCCATTGAATACATTTATTGGAGCAAGTCCTCCCTGGTACTTATTATGGCTTTACGGTGCTTTTGAAACTATCCCATTCACCGCTGCCGCTTTGCTGATACCTCTTTCTCTTATCATAATTTTATTTTACCCATTTATTGATCTATTCATATTTAAATTAACTAACAAAAAAATTATTGCATCTATCCTGTTCTCATTATTCATTATTGCGATGCTATCCTTTTCAATTTTAGGATATTTAAAAAAATGAGGTTATAGAAATGCTTGTCAGTTTTATATTTTTAGCTATGATTAATATAACTAATTATTGTGCTATTTGTCATAGTGATATTCAAGCTTCTTACATAAACAGTGTTCATATGAAAGAAGAAATTAAATGCATTGATTGTCATGGTGGAGACCCTACATCCGACGATATGACTATAGCGCATCAAAAGGGTTTCAAGGGAAAAATTAATAAAGAAATTGCGTTAAAAATATGCTCTTCTTGTCATTCTGATTTAAATAAAATGAAGCCATTCGGATTACCTGCTGACCAATATGCTTTGTATTTGACTTCATATCATGGTTTATCCTTTTTGAAAGGAAATAAAGATGTGGCTATCTGCACTGATTGTCATGGCTCGCATAATATATTGAAATCTAAAGATCCACGCAGCCCCGTATTCAAATTAAACATAGCTAATACTTGCAGCAAATGTCACGATGATGAAAGAATTATGAAAAAATATAACCTTCCTTTTCTGATAGGGAAAGATTATCAGAAGAGCATTCATTATGAAGAATTATATAAGCATAATAATCTAAGAGCTCCTACTTGCATTGATTGTCACGGAACACACGGAGCAACCCCTCCCGGTATCGCTGATGTAGCAAAGATTTGCGGAAACTGCCACATTAGTGCCAGAGAATATTTTGTGAATTCCCCTCATAAAAAAGCAATGGATTCCCTTAAAATGCCTGAATGCGCCAGCTGCCATGAAAATCATAAAGTAAAAAAACCCAATGTATCCTATTTTAATTGGCTCTGTAACAAATGCCATCCTAAAGATTCTCATCAAGTAAAAATGGGGGAGAAAATATATACGCTTTTTAATAGAACCAATGATCAGCTCCGATCCGCAAAAGCTGCTATTGCTGAAGCAGAAAGCATCCCTATTAATGTTGAGGATTATGAAAGCAGAATCGAAGAAGCTTACACATATTTTACAAGAGCACTATCTCTCTCTCATTCTCTAAATGTTCCAGAATTTGAAGATCTATTAGCTAAAGCTAAATCTATCGCTGAAGAAATTCAATCGGATATTCATGGAAAAAAATCCGAACTTAATGATAGAAAAATTATTCTTATTATTTTTTGGTTTTATGTTCTAATAACGATAGCTGTTATACATCAATATAAAAAATCCATTATTTAAAAAATTTATGAAACACAAAACCACTAAATAATTTTTAGCGCCTTTTCATGCTTAATTGATAAAATGATTAAGTTCAAATCTTTAACATTTATTATCCTAATTTTAATAGCCTTCGGTTTTTTATTCTTTATATTGAGTATGCAAATTTCTTCTACCCCGAAGTTTTGTGGTAGTTGTCATATAATGATTCCCTATTATCAAAGCTGGCTTACTTCTTCTCATAATAAAATAGCCTGTGTCGATTGTCATATTCCGCCCGGATTAGCTTCCGAATTTAGAAAAAAATATGAAGCTTTATCTATGATAGCTCGATATATAACAGGAACTTATGGAACTAATCCCTGGGCAGAAGTTGAAGACACCGCTTGTCTGAAATGCCATGAAAGAAGATTACTTGCCGGGACCGAAATCTTTCATAATGTCCTCTTTGACCATAAAATCCATTTAACTGAATTAAGAAGAAAAAAGAAATTAAGATGCACTTCTTGTCATTCTCAAATAGTTCAAGGTAGCCATATCGCTGTTACAGAATCCACTTGCTTCCTTTGCCATTTTAAAAATCAAAAATTAAATGAAGACACTGCCCGCTGCACCCTTTGCCATGAGGTGCCAGAGAAAATTATCACGAAGGCTAATTTAGAATTTAACCACTCTGATGTAAAGAAATTTGGGATGGAATGCGTCTGGTGCCATTCCAACATAGTCAAAGGGAATGGAGAAGTTCCACAAGAAAGATGCTATACTTGTCATAATGAGCCTCATCGCTTGGAAAAATATAAAAAAACTGAATATCTTCATATAAAACATGTCACAGAACACAAAGTTGAATGCTTGAATTGTCATATGGAAATAATCCATAAAAGCGAAGAAAAATTGGAAAATATATCCACTTCTTGCTCTACTTGTCATTACAGCAGCCACCCTTATCAAAGTGATTTGTATATAGGAATTGCCGGTAAAGAAACAAAACCTTCCCCCAGCATTATGTTTGCTGCTGGCGTTAAATGCGAAGGCTGCCATTTCCTTCCATCTAAAAAGAAGCATTCTATTGCTGAAGCTAATGAAATCAGTTGCATGGCTTGCCACGGAGCTTCCTATCGCAAAATTTATTTCTCCTGGCAGTCTTTCATTCAAAATAAAATTAACAAAGTTGAAAGTTTATTAAATTTAGCCCTCTCTAAAATACCTAAAGGAGATTTTAGATTTAAAGAAGCTGAAGACAATTTGAATATGGTAAAAATTGGCAAAGGAATCCATAACATAGATTACAGCTCTCAATTGTTAAATAAATCTATTGAACTTGTTAATAAAGTTCTGGAAGAAAATAATTTAAGTTCATATAAATTGCCTACGGAAGAAGAACCATATAATATTTCCTGCTGGAAATGCCATAAAGGAATTGAATATTCTCAAACCATAGCTTTAGAAATTCCTTTCTCTCATTTTGTTCATATCTATAAGAATAAAATATTATGCACCACCTGCCACGATGAACATTTAAAAGGAAATTTTAAAATGAAAAGAAGAGCTAAATATCCTGAATGCAAAAATTGCCACCATAAAAGTGCTTCTGAAGAAAAATGCAAAAAATGCCATCCCAGTGTATTAAAACAATCCATCTCTTATGGAAATAAATCATTTCTTCATTCTTTGCATTACAGCGACCTTGAATTAAATTGCCTGAAATGCCATACACTAACACCCATTCCTTCTTTAAATAAGCAACTATGCAAGGAATGTCATGAATAGAGTTTATAGAGTTTGTAGAGTTGAGAGTTTATAGAGTTCCACAAATTCTGACTATCTTCCAAGCTAATAGGTAATAACTCCTTTAGCCCATGACCTATAACCCATGACCCATAACCTATATTTATAGGTTATAGGTAATAGGTAATAGGTTATAGGTCATAGGTTATAGGTAATGAGTTATAGGTCATAGGTTATAGGTAATGAGTTATAGGTCATAGGTTATAGGTAATG
>CAYREJ010000224.1:0-4558 GCA_964423235.1 uncultured Acidobacteriota bacterium
AATAGGAGCTGAAATAGCTGCTATTATTTCTGAAAAAGTATTCGAATATTTAGATGCTCCTATTATAAGAGTTGCTGCTGAGGATATGCCGGTGCCATTTTCAAAAACTTTAGAAGACTATTATTTACCTAATAAAAATAAATTGATAGCTGCAATAAAAAAGTTAATGAGATATTAGCTTGCTTAAGATTTTAATAAGAAAAAAAACAGGAGTGAAAATTATATGAAGGTAGAAGTAATAATGCCACAATTAGGAGAGAGTATTGCAGAAGGAACAGTTTCTAAGTGGTTGAAGAAAGAAGGAGAAAGGGTAAAGAAAGAAGAGCCATTATATGAGATTTCAACTGATAAGGTTGATACTGAGATTCCATCTCCAGAAAATGGGGTATTGGAGAAAATAATTGTTGCTGAAGGGCAGACAGTGCCTATTAATACAGTTTTGGCAATTATAAGAACTGAGGAAGCGTCTGAAGTAATCGAGGAAGAGAAAGAAAAGGTAGAAAAAAAGCTGCCGATAGAATTGAGAGAAATTTCAGAAGAAAAGAAAGAAATTTTGGAAGGTAAGGAAGAGTTGAGAAAATATTCACCTGCGGTAAGAAAATTGATAAGAGAGCACAACATAGATGTAAGGCTTATACGAGGAAGTGGCGAAGGGGGAAGAATAACTGCTCGGGATGTTTTGAATTTTATTGAATCGAAGGAAGCAATTAAAATAGGAATAGAGGGAGAAAAAGCAGTAGAAGAGAAAATCATTGAAGTTTCGGAATATAAGAAAGGAGAAGAAGAGAGGATTCAAGTAGTGCCGATGTCTCCGATGAGAAAAAGGATAGCAGAACATATGGTAATGAGCAAGAGAACTTCTCCTCATGTAACAACGGTTTTTGAAGTAGATATGACAAACATAGTTAATATTAGGGAGAAATTAAAACCTCAATTTGAGAAGGAAGGAGTTAAATTAACTTATATCGCCTTTGTTGCATACGCTGCGGTTCAAGCATTAAAAGCTTTTCCAATTGTGAATGCTTCTGTATCCGGCGATAATATTATATATAAGAAGGACATAAATATAGGGATTGCGGTAGCTTTAGAGTGGGGATTAATTGTGCCAGTGATTAAAAACGCAGATAGAAAAAGTTTATTAGGTTTGGCTCAAGATATTCAAGATTTGGCTGAGCGAGCCCGCACAAAGAAATTAAAGCCAGATGATGTCCAAGGGGGCACCTTTTCAATAACTAATCCGGGTGTTTTTGGTGCACTTTTTGGCAGTCCGATTATCAATCAGCCGCAAGTTGCCATATTAGGCATGGGAGCTATTACAA
Source organism: uncultured Acidobacteriota bacterium (assembly GCA_964423235.1). Lineage (GTDB taxonomy): Bacteria > Acidobacteriota > HRBIN11 > MFGW01 > MFGW01 > CAYREJ01. The sequence continues at coordinate 1,320 of CAYREJ010000224.1, forward strand.
AAAGACCTGTGATAATTAATGATGCTATCGCTATAAGAAATATGATGTTTCTAAGCTTGTCATATGATCATAGAATTATAGATGGGGCTATAGCTGATCAATTTTTAATGCATATTAAAAAAACATTAGAAAATTGGATGTAAAATCTGAATGAGTAAATAATTGAACGTAGCTGGTCAGTTTTCTACAAAAGCAAGGAAAAATATTAATCACAAGATTATAACAAGATTTTTTTCATGCGATTAACACAGATTAACACAGAAAAAGAAAATCTTGTGTTAATCTCGTGGTTTAATTTTACACGATATCGTTTTTATGAAGGATGATAGCCATTCTGATTAGTTCTTTTAAGAAAACTGACTAATTACAATTGAACGGATTGAAAAAAATAATTTTTGAATTAAAATATTCTATTAAACTAATAGGAGGAGAAAATGCCAACTTATATATTATTAACAAAGATATCCAGTGATGCTTTAAAAGGAGCTAAATCTTTTAAAGATTTAAGCAATGAAGTTATTCAGAGACTTAAAAATTATTGTCCGGAAGCTAAGTGGATTGCCAATTATGCTATAACAGGTTCGTATGATTTCTTGGATATATTTGAAGCACCTAATGATGAAGTAGCTACTAAAGTTTCTTATATTGTTAGGCATTTTGGGCAAGCTGAGACTATAACTTGGAATGCAATCCCCTGGGATGACTTCATTAAAAGCATAGAGAATGTTAAGTAGGTAGATTAAAATCTTTCATCCTTTAATAAAATAAAGGAAAATTTTCTATTCCTAAAATATAGCAAAAAGCTTCGATGAGTGCAATCTTGTGCTAAGTATCTGTTTTTTCCAAAAGAAAAGAAAAATGTTAAACCACAAGATTATCGCGAGATTTTTTTCCTGCGATTAACACAGATTAACACAGATTTACATAGAAAAAGAAAATCTTGTGTTAATCTCGTGGTTTAATTTTAAATGATATTGTTTTTATGAAGGATGATAACCATTTTGATTAGTTCTTTGGAGAAAACTGACTAATTACTGTGCTAAATCACTTTTTAAGCGATTTATCAATATTCAGCAATTTGCTCTATCAAATGAAAAAGGTTTGATGGCTATACTCCTAAATGATCTAACAATATCTTTATTCCTATTCCGATAAGTAAAATCCCACCAAATATCTCTGCCTTATTTCCTAAAAAGTTTCCTATTTTATTTCCCAAAAGAATCCCTGTGAATGAGAATAAAAAAGTGATAAGCCCAAACATCACTAAGGGTAAAATCAAAGGGACTTTTAAAAGAGATAATGAAAAGCCTACTATTAGTGCGTCTATACTTGTTGCAATGGATAAGATAATTAATTCTATAAATCCTACAAGAGGGAGGTCTTTTCTTTTTGATGCATCTTTAATTGATTCAAAAATCATTTTTCCTCCGACTATATTTAATAAAGCGAAAGCGAACCAATGATCATAATCTTCAATTCCTTTAATATTATCTCCAATTATCCAACCTATAAATGGCATCATCATCTGAAATAATCCAAAACTAAAAGATGCTCTGAGAGCTAATCTTAATCTATTTGTTCTGCGGATAATACCTTGTCCAATGGAAACACTAAATGCATCCATTGCTAAGCTAATAGAGATTATTAATATTGATAATAAATTCATTTATTTTTTTCTCCGTAATTACTTGCTATATCTCTTTTCCGGGTAAAAATAGAATAATAATAAAGGCATAGACAAAAAACGGCTCCTATTGCTGCATAAATAAGCCATAATCTGCTTGCATAAAGTTTATTTCCTACTTCTGGGCAATATTTTGATAATAATTTACCTGATAAAATCCCGCCGAAGAAATTTCCAAAGAATATAGAGATATAATAGGCTCCCATATATAATCCTTCTTGCCCAGCTGTAGCTTGAGAGGAAATAAATTCAAGAGCTCGCGGTGAATTTGCCATTTCTCCTAAAGCAACAAAAGCAATTCCAGTAATTATTATGTAAACATTTGGTTTGATAGAAAGAATAAGCATAGCTATGATTATGAAACCATATCCTAAAATAATTGAATGAAGTGCTTTAATTTTTCTTAATAAAGCTGTTATAGGTAGCTGAAATAGCACTATCATAAGTGGATTAATATTAACCATCCATTCCGGTGCTGCTTCCTCACCCAAAGTTCGTATGGCATACAAGGGAATTGTAAAATATAATTGGATGAAAAGTATCCAAAACCCCCCAAGAATGAATAAAAAAGAAATGAGCCTCCAATTTGTGAATGCACGATAAATATCTATAAATATTTTTAATACATTTTCTTTTTTTTCTTCTGCTTTAGGGTTATAAAAGATAAAAACAATGATTGCTGCTATGATTGCCAAAAAGCTTGAAAAAAATGCAATATATTGAATACCCAATTTTATTCTCAAAGGGTAAGCAAAAGTTTTTCCTAAGAAACCACCTATATTAACAACCCAATAAAAGATCGAAAACCCATATTTAGCGGTATTTTCATTTGAAGATTTCGAGACAGTGGCTGAAATAACCGGTTTTACTATTGATCCGCCAAATGCTATTACTCCTAACGCTATTAAGGTAGTAATTTTTGTTGTGTAAATTCCTAAAATAAAATAGCCAGTTGATAAAAGAAGAAAAGCTAAAATTAAAGCAGCACGATATGTGATTTTATCTGCAAAAGCTCCTGCTATAATTGGCAAAAGATAAAGTAAAGCAGAAAAAGTTCCTGCAATATATCCCATTTGAACATCTTTAAATCCAGCTAATTTTGTTAGATATAGAGTTAATACTATGTAAAAACCATAAAAAGCGAATCTTTCAAATAATTCTATTGCATTACCAATCCAGAATATTTTTGGGAATAAATAAAATTTTTCTTTTATTTTCATGAACATATTTGCAATTATATGCTGATTGATAAAAAAAATAAACTGAATCTTAAGCATTTGGTCCGCTTTTTTATAAAAGCAAGGAAAGATATTAAACCACAAGATTATCACAAGATTTACACAAGATTATAGAAAAACAAGAGAAAAAACTTCTGTGTTCTTCTGTGAAATTCTGTGGCTAATATTTTTTAGCCACAGAAGGGCACAGAATAACACAGAAATAAAAACTTCTGTGTTCTTCTGTGAAATTCTGTGGCTAAAATTTTAATTAACTAACCTATAATAAATCTGCTTTATTTGATTTTGATCATTGCTGTTATTATATTTATTATCTT
>CAYREJ010000225.1:0-4544 GCA_964423235.1 uncultured Acidobacteriota bacterium
ATGGTAATAAATTGTGGAACTCTCAACTCTATAAACTCTACAAACTCTATAAACTCTATAAACTCTTTTTCAAATCTTCAATAAGATCATCAGCATCTTCAATTCCTACTGATAATCTAACCGTTTTATCTGAAACACCAGCTAATTTTAATTCTTCTTCGCTACATCTTGCATGAGAAGTGAGAATAGGCATTGAGATAAGCGTTTCAGTTCCGCCCAAACTGGATGCATGAACAATTATTTTTAAATTGTCTATTAATTTCTTTGCCGCTTCAAAACCATCTTTTACATCAAAAGCTATCATTGCACCAAATCCTTTCATCTGCTTTTTAGCTAATTGGTGGTTCTCATCATCTTGAAGACCCGGATAATATACTTTTTCTATATTCGGATGCTCTCTCAAAAACATAGCTATTTTCATAGCATTCTCTGCTTGCTTATTAACTCTAATTGATAGTGTCTTTAGTCCTCTATTTAGCAAAAATGCATCAATTGCTGATAAACAACTTCCAAAAACTTTCCTCGTCTCTTTAATTTTTTTAATATCTTCTTTTGAACCACAAACAACCCCGCACAACAAATCGCTATGCCCAGATAAATATTTCGTTCCGCTGTGTATTACTAAAGAAGCTCCGTGCTCAATAGGATTTTGAAAAATTGGAGTAGCAAAAGTATTATCCACTATCACTTTTATTCCATATTTTTCTGCTATTTGCGAAACTACTGAAATATCAATTACATTATTTAAAGGATTCGTAGGTGTCTCAAAGTAAATGACCTTAATATTTTCGGAAACTTTTTCAGAAAGAAGATGAACTTCCCGCGAAGAAAAAAAATTTACTCTGGCACCAAATCTAGGTAGCCAATTTTTAAAGAATTCATAGCTCATTCCGTAAATATCCGAACAACATAATATTTCATCTTTATTATTTATGAAGGATAAAATAGAAAGCGTAATGGCTGCCATACCGGATGAAAATACAACGGCATCTTCCGCTTTTTCCAAAGCAGCTAACTTTCCTTCTATTAACTCAATAGTAGGATTCTCATAGCGCGAGTATAAATAATATCCTTTTTCTCCTATTAAATAATTCACCAATTGTTGAACAGTAGAAAATTTATAAGTAGAAGTTTGAAAAATTGGGAAAGCCACCGGCTCATTTTCCATAATAAAATCTTGCCTGTCATGACAAATAATAGTTTCTTTTTTCATAAAACTACTCCTTATTAAAGGATAAAAGTCGCAGATGCATAATTTTGCATTAACGACTAATTTTAGGCGCAGGCTGTTGAGGAGGTTGCTGAGGCGAAGCGCCTCTGGGATAAAAAACGAACCTCCATTCATTATGATGATGAAGATTTTGATACCAAATAATAGATTCTTCTTTACTTTGACTAATAACGCCTATAATAGGACCCACATTAGTAATAACAGAACCATCTTCAGCTCTTTTGCTTGTTATTTGATGAAGTGTTTCCCATTCACCATCTTTCCAGATAGGATCTTTATATTTCTTTCTTAAAAACTTCTTCTCTACTAAAATATCCAAATTAGGTGGGTAAGTGCCGAACTTAAAAAAATATCTTCCTATTGCTTTTTGAATTTGATTGCCGCGCCAGATTAGCTCTAATTCTTTTTCTTTCTGGTTCAATTTTTCCCAGACAGGTAGAGCCAAAGCCCACATTATCATCATAATAGAAAGAGCAACAAGGACAGCTGCTAAAGTAAAACCTTTTTGACAACTCTTCATAATCATATACTCTTTAAAAATCTGAATAAGGGATTCCATCCAAAGAGACGCCAGCAGCTCCACTTTTAACATCAAATACTCCTAAAGGAATATTTGGGTCTCTATCTTCTGTTTCTTCTTCATAGATTATTTGCCAAGTGGTAGAAGATTTAGTAATGGGGTCAACAGGCACTTTTCTTAAATAGCCATCTGTAACCAAAGCATCAAGAGAAGCTGGATAATAACCTTTATCAGCATGGTATTGATCTATGGCATCCCTCATACGAAATAAATTTTCTCTTAGAACAGCTTCTTTAGCTCTTTTTTGCGAATTCCTGTAAGTTGGTAAACCTATGGAAACTAAAATAGCTATCATAGACATAACAATAAGCAATTCTATCAAAGTGAAGCCTTTAATTTTTTTCATATTTCAAGCACGAGACCTCCTTACTAAAATAATTTTACCATTCATTATAATGAGTTCCATCCAAAGCTTTTTCGTGAGATTTAGAATAAACATCGTAAACATTTTCACCACACCAATTTTCAGAATCAGGTTCATCCTGATAGCATCTCAATCCCCAATCAGCTTTACCCGTCATAGGGTCTACGGGTATTTTCCGCAAGAATTTAATTTTTTTTGTTGAATTAACCAAAGAAACTCCATCTACTAAAGTTTGCAAGTCCGGAGGATAACCTTCGGAACCATATTTAATTGGTCCTATTTGAGGGGGACTACCATCCGGTGGCATTGCCATATCATGATATTTATCAATTGCATCTCTTAAAATTCTTAAGGTTCTCCTCAATTCAATCTCTTTTTCTCTTTTAATTGCAACTTTAGCAAAAGGTAAAACCGCCATAGTTAATATAATGATTAATGATACTGTTACGAGTAATTCTACTAAGCTTATTCCTTTAGTTCTTTTCATGGATTCTCCTTAGGTAAAATTTCTAAAGAGGCGGGCGCAATTTCCCCAAAAAATATTTTATTATATTTATCAGTAAATTGAGATTGAGGAATGCTAAACTGCAAAGTTCCAGCTTCAATAGCTTTAAAAGAAACATAACAGATGACGCCGCTTCCATTCAATCCGGCTAATTCATTATCAGTAGTAATTTGTATAGTTATAATTTGCTTTGATAAATCTATGCTGGAGCTTAACGAAGAAGTATAACTCATCTGCAGTAATTCTCCTTGTTTTACTTCTTCCATTTGTATAATATTAGAAGAAAAAAATAAAGACAAATTAGCAAGAGTAATATCTCTTACATCCTCTAAAAAGATTCCTACCAAGAAATCATCCCCTATTTTTGCATTAGCAGGGACTACAATTCTGCCGGAAACTAAAGAAGGCTTCTTTTCTTCTTCTTTAGGTTTCTCTTGTATTTTTTGTTGCTCTTGCTCGGGTTTGGTTTTTTCCTCAAGAACTGACCCGGGTTTCTTTTCCGGTTTTACAACTTCTTCTTTCGGTTTCTCTTCTTTCGGTTTCTCTGGCACCTCTTCTTTTTTTATTGTTTCTGTAGGAGTAGTCTTTTTCACTTCTTCCGGCGCTTTCTTCTCTGGTGCTTCTTTTCCTTCTTCTTCTTGTGGTTTTTCAAAAATATTAATTGGAGGAGCTTCTTTCAATTTAGGTTGGTCTTCAGTTCCGACCCATAATGGTTGCAAATCTTCTTCAGTAATATTGGGCATTCTAATAATATGAGGTGTGATTGTAAAGATAACATCAGTTTGTTCAATGTTTTGATCATTGGAAGCAAATAGGGAACGAATAAGTGGAATTTTTTCAATTCCGGGGACTCCTCTCAAGGAGCGTCTCTCATCTTCTCTTAGCAAGCCAGCCAATAGATTAGTTTCCCCATCCATTAACCGAATAGTAGTGTTTACAGTTCTATTTCCTATAGTAGGAGGTTCATTAATGGTTCTTCCTTGAGCAGCAATAGAAGTTAGTTCAAATCTAAGTTGGAGTGTTACTTCTCTATTGTGATGCACACGCGGCGTTACATCAATATTAATTCCGACATCTTGCTGTTGATAATTGGTAATAGGAGCTACTAATCCTGGTTGGGGGGTCGGCTGTACAGTTCCAATACCTGTAAATGTTGTAATAGGAATAGGAATCCTATTCCCTAATCTAACTTGAACTTGTTGCCCCTCAGAAGCTCTTATCTGAGGCTTAGCCAATACTTTTGTATGAGAATCAGTTCTTAATAATCTGTAAGTAATAGAAGGAATTGTAAAAACCCAGTCGGCAGCATCAAGATGAGTTAGCTGGTTCCCTCTAAGAACACCAGCACCTTCTCCTGTATCTAAAGATTGAGTTATCTCGTAAGGTGGTGTTATATCTATCCCATAGCGCTTAGCAACTGTTTTATTCACTTCTAATATTTCCACATCTAAAAGAATTTCTGCTCTCGCTTTATCATTAGCTTCTATTATCTTTTGAGCAATAGCAATCTTGTCAGGTGTATCTTTAATCGTTATCGCATTTAGCTGTTGATTCGTTGCTATCCTTTGAACCTGAATCACATTCCTTATCAAATTCACTACATCATTTAATTCAGCATTAGATAAATAAAATGTCTTCACAACTTGCTCTTCATATTGTCTTCTCTTTTGTGGATTATCAATAGATATAAAAATAGTATTTTCATCTATTATTTTATAAAATAATGTATTTGCAGCTAATATTTGCTCTAAAGCTTCTCTAAATGTTACATTATGAAATTCGATACTAAATTTATCATCCCTAATATCCTTGTCAAATATTATATTAATACCAGCAATTTTACCTAATGTTGTTATAATATTCT
>CAYREJ010000226.1:0-4535 GCA_964423235.1 uncultured Acidobacteriota bacterium
GTTTCTAATTTTTTTGCCATTGGCTTTTAGGATTTGGAAAAAACTGACTATTTGCTGTGAGCTTTGTGATAGCTTTGTGTCCTTTGTGGTAAAATAAATTAAAAGCATGATTTGTTATTTCTTTTATTTTATGATATATTTTAAAAAAGGAGGCAGCAGATGAAAAAAATTATGAATAATTTAATTGCTATAAGCAAAATTGAGATTATATCAAATAGGGTATTAATAAATATCATTGATGTAAGTTTAGTTGTTATTCTAATATCCTTAGGGGCATTTGTAAGAATTCCTTTGCCTTTCACGCCCGTTCCCATTACTATGCAAACCTTTTTTGTAATGGTAGGGAGTGCTTACTTGAGTAGAACATTAGCCCCAGCTGCTATATTAATTTATTTAATTCTCGGCATGCTTGGTTTGCCTGTATTTTCAGGAGCTGAAGGTGGAATTGAAAAAATTTTAGGTCCCACTGGCGGATATTTGTTAGGCTTTTTTATCTCTTCAATTTATATAAGCTCATTTATTAAAAAATCCAAGAATTTTCAAAATATTTTTGTTAATTTATTGATTGGCAGCACTATTATTTTAATATTGGGTACCTTGTATTTATCTGATTATTTTAAAATTTCCTTAGCAAAAGGATTTTATTTAGGATTTTTACCATTTATTCCAGGAGAATTATTAAAAGCTGCTTTTGCATCGTTAATTTTGCAACTACGAAAAAAATAGAATAAGAAATAGCACTGAATCAATAGTTTTTACTTGTTCCTGATAATAAGAAAAAAGGAGCAATATCATAAAATATGAAAGAAAAAATTTTAGTAATTGATGATGAAGAAGATATAATTTTGATGATGAAGATGATATTAGAATATGAGGGATATGAATATTTGAGTGCTACGAAGGGACAAGAAGGGATTCAGATAGCTTTAAAAGAGAAGCCGGATGCAATTTTTTTAGATTTAAAAATTCCTCAAGTGGATGGTTTTGAGATATATGATACTTTAAGAAATAAAGGATATGAGGCGCCCATAATAATAATATCGGGTCATGGAAATGTATCAACAGCTGTTGAATTCATTAAGAAGGGTGCTTTTGATTTTTTAGAAAAACCTTTGGAGAGTGAAAAAATTCTTATTACACTAAGAAATGCCTTGGAGCAGAAGAGATTAAGAGAAGAGAATATTGAATTAAAATTAAAGTTTGAAGAGAAGTATAGATTAATAGGCAATAGTAGATATATGATTAAATTGAAGGAAGACATTCAGAGGATAGCTTATACGAATTCTACTGTTTTGATAATGGGGGAGAGTGGAACTGGGAAAGAGTTAATAGCTCATGCGATACATAAGAATAGTAGAAGAGCTGACAAGCCATTTATAAAAGTGAATTGTGCTGCCATACCTGAAGAGTTGATAGAAAGTGAATTATTTGGTCATATAAAGGGTTCATTTACTGGTGCATTTGAAACGAAGACAGGTAAGTTTGAACAAGCTAATTCTGGGACAATTTTTTTAGATGAGATAGGAGATATGAGCCCTCGGACACAAGCAAAAGTACTTCGTGTTCTTGAAGAAGGAGAGCTTGAGAAGATAGGCTCTCAAAAACCAATAAAAGTAGATGTTCGGATTATTGCTGCTACGAATAAAGATTTGGAGAAAGAAATTAAAGAGGGAAAATTCAGAGAGGATTTATTTTATCGTTTAAATGTAATGGTGATTAGAGTAGCACCTTTAAGGGAACATCCTGAAGATATAGAGGATTTAGTAGAATATTTTTCAAGTCATTATTGTAAAGAGAACAATTTTCCATTGAGGAAGTTTTCAAAAGAGTGCATAGAAGAATTTCGGAGATATCCGTGGAAGGGGAATGTTAGGGAATTGCGAAATATAGTGGAAAGGCTTATTTTAATGAATAAGAAAAATATAATAGAGAAGGAAGATTTTTTAAATATAGTGCCTGAAAATAAATGGGATAATGAAATAGCGGATTTTTTGAAATGCAATACATTAAAGGGATTTCGTGAAGCATCGGAGAGATATTTTATAATAAAGAAGCTTGAGGAGAATAATTGGAATATAGCAAGAACAGCTAAAAAGATCAAGACGCCGCGTAGCAATTTATATAAGAAACTTGAGCAATATAACATAATAATAAAGAAAGGTATAATAGAGGAAAGGAAGAAGATGGAAAAGGAGTAGGAAAGGTTATCGCTCCATCATTATTTAAAGGTGATGGGGAGGAAAGTCCGAACTCCGAGGACAGCGTGGTTCCGAAATGGAACTGGGAGTGATCCCAAGGAAAGTGCCACAGAAAAGATACCGCTCCGATAAGGAGTAAGGGTGAAAAGGCGAGGTAAGAGCTCACCGCTTCAATGGCGACATTGAAGGCAAGGCAAACCCCACGCGGAGCAAGATCAAATAAAGGAGCAGCTTTAGGATGTCCACCTAAGCAAGTCTTTCCGATGGAAAGATTTGCCTGCTCCCGGGTAGATCGCTTAGATGAATGATAACCTAATACAGAATTCGGCTTATTTCCTGCTCCTTTTCCTTGATTTATAAAAATAGTAGCGGGAGGATATTCAAATAATTTTTCACGCAAAGTTCGCAAAGATCATTTTCTTTCCTTAACTTCTTTTTTCGCTCTTTGCGTCTTTGCGAGGAACTCATTAAACTCGCTTACTCTTTTATTTCTGTGTCCCTCTATGGCTAATATTTTTATAAATTCGCTAAACTCGCAATAAAATAATAATATGGCAGCAAGATCTTATAGTGATTGTAGAGTTTATAGAGTTGAGAATTCCTCCATTTCTTACCTTTTTACTATTAACTTTTGGATAATTGTGGAACTCTATAAACTCTCAACTCTATAAACTCTATAAACTCTATCAAATATTGATTTGAAATTTTTAAATACTTTTGTTATAATAAAATCCAATTGTTGGCTTTTTGTGGGGTTGAATAATGAATAATTATTTGATAAAATAAATTACTGGAGGAAAAATGATAAATTCGGGTAATTTGCAAGGTCAGCCATTTGCAATTATCCTATCTCAAATAATAAACAATAATCAATCTGGTAGCCTGTTAGTTTGCAAGGAAAATTTAGCAAAAAAAATATACTTTTCGCAGAAACAAATTTATTTTATTGAATCATCACAGAAAGAAGAGCAATTTCCTTTTTATCTAAAAAATAAAAATATAATAAATCAAGAAATTATAGATAAAATTGAAGAAATAACCAAAAACATTTATTTGTTTCCTTCCATGCTAATAGATTTGCAGGTAATGGATGAAAAAGAATTTGTAAAAGAAATGCAGCATTATATTAAAGAAATAATTTCTCCATTATTTGAGTGGAGGGAAGGGGATTATTATTTTCAACCTGTTTCAGAAGACCATACTCCACCAATTTTAATCCAAATTCCTCTTTATCAAGCCATACTGGAAGGCTGCAGAAATATTAAAGAAGCTGTTATTCTTAATAATTTTTTTAAAGATAAAAACATAAGACCCTGTTTGGCTGAAGACAGTTGGGGAAAACTAATTCAAATTCAACTTACGCCTCAGGAGAGTTTTCTTTTATCTCGCATAGATGGAAGATTTTCAATAAGTGATCTTATGAGCTTGTGTCCATTTTCAGAAGCGGAAATTTTAAGAACCCTCCTCGCATTATATGCCTGCGGAATAATAGAGCTTCACAAAGCAGGTGGTAAAATCAAGCCTATAGATGTAGAAGCTGTTGAAATTTTCACAACTAAAGAAAAACCTCCTGAAAGTAGTGATGAATTCTTTGAATTAATAAAAGAAGCAGATGAATTGTATAAAAAGATTCCTTCATTAAATTATTACGAAATATTATCAGTGAAAGAAGATTCTACTTTGAGTGAGATAAAATCTGCTTATTACAAATTAGCTAAGAAATATCATCCTGATAAATACAACCTTTTAGTGGACCCTAAAGCCAAAGAAAAATTAACATTCATATTTTCTCATATTACGAAGGCTTATGAGACTCTTGAGAATGAAAGGGAAGCTTACGATAAAAAATTAAAAGATTTAAGGGGGCCGAAAGTGAAGACATATGAGTATGTGATTCATGAAGAACAAATTTCCAAAAAGAGAGAATATAAAAAAGACCCGGAATATGCTGAAAAATTGTTTGAAAAAGGGAGAATGGAATTTATAATGGGAAATTATATAGAAGGGATAAAGCTTTTCAAGGAGGCTCATTATTATGATCCGGATAACCCGATGATTTTAAGAATTTTAGGAAAAAATTTGGCTCGGTATCCGCAGTGGAGAAAAGAAGCAGAAGGATATTTAAATAGAGCAATTAGTTTGGAATCTTCTAATCCACAAAATTATTATGAGCTCGGTATGTTATATCAAAAGTATGGATTTTATTATAAAGCTCGATCGCAATTTTGGGCTGCCTTAAAGTGTGATCCATTTAATCAGGCTATTCTTAAAGCTTTGGAAGGATTACCAATTGAGAAGAAATTTCCTGAAGAAGGGAAAGTAGATTTTATTACAGCT
>CAYREJ010000227.1:0-4529 GCA_964423235.1 uncultured Acidobacteriota bacterium
AACTCTTTTCCATGATATATTCGGATACACCCCATCATTTACTGCTCGTAAAAAATCTAATCCCCATAATACATCTTTATGCTCCGCTCCTTCTATATTTAATCTCTTTGCTTTTTGTAATCCTATTGCTAATAAAATGGCATCATAATCCTTTTTGAGTTGATTAATATCCTTAATAGGGCTTCTCGTATATATTTTTACTCCCAGTTTTTCAATGTCTTCAATATCTTTCTTCAATGCTTCTTTGGGAAGTCTGTAATCAGGAATACCATATCTTAACATCCCCCCAGGCTCTAATGAAGCTTCAAAAATCTCTACATTATGCCCCATCAAAGCTAAATAATAAGCTGCAGACAATCCCGCCGGTCCCGAACCAACAATAGCAATTTTTTTCCCTGTCTCTTTTTCTTTTTCCAGAATAATATCATCAGCATATTCCATCGCAAATCTTTTCAATGCACATATAGCAATAGGCTCCTCATTCAGATATTTTCTTAAACATTTTTCTTCACAAGGATGAAAACAAACATACCCTAAAACTCTTCCTAAAGGTGTAGAAGCTTGTATTATTCTTGCTGCTTTCTTAAATTCCTCCTTGCTAATAGCATATACATATTCAGCAATAGGCAAATGGATAGGGCAGGCTTCTTCACAAGGCACTTTAAATTCCGTCCCTATATCTATTATATCCTTGAGTGCTCCCGTTGGACATACAGATACGCAAGCTCCACAAAATCTACAATATGCTTCTACAAAATCTTTCTCCTTGCTTCCTATAATATTCCTTCCATCCTCAATTACATACCCCAATGCTCCTACATCCCTTTTTTCATTACAAACTATTACGCACCTTTTACATCCAATGCATAAACTATAGTCCCTTAAAAAAAGATTATCCTCATATATTAAATGGCTTTCTATAGGTTTATACCTTTGCGTATATGCTGGGATTCCTATATAATCACATATTTTTTCTAATTCACAGTTGCCAAACTTCCAGCAACATCTTTCCTCCACCGGCACATTCGAAGAACATTGAGTCCTGCTGCATCCTTCCCTTTGAGCACAAGTTAAACAAGCATGAGGATGAAAAGCTAAAATCTTCGCTAAACTATGTTGACGAGCATCCTTTATCGCCGGACTATCTGTTTTTATTTTCATCCCTTCCATCGCTTTAGTTTTACAAGCTAATTGCAATTCCTTATATCCTTCTATTTGAATAAAACATAAATTACATCGCACTTCTTCTTGGGATTTATTCACAAAAGTATTTTCTTTTATGTAAACTTTTTCCGAAGGCTCTATTATCACATCCGAATTTATATATGGATGACTGCATAATGCAGGAATATAAATCCCGGCTAAGCGTGTTGCTTCCAATATAGTCATCCCTTCTAAAAGCTCTATCTCTTTTCCATTTACTTCTATCTTCATCTTCCTTTTTGATTATATTAAATTATACCACATCTGCATTAAATTATACTACATTAATGATTTATTATTTTATTGCGAGTTAGCGAGTTTATAAAAATATTAGCCACAGAAGGACACAGAAGGACACAGAAATGTTTGTTTTTAAATAAGTAGTAGATTATAGAAAAACAAGGGAAAAAACTTCTGTGAGATTCTGTGTAAATCTGTGGCTATAATTTTTTAGCCACAGAAGGACACAGAAAAAAGAAATTCTGTGTTCTTCTGTGAAATTCTGTGGCTAAAATTCTGTGGCTTCAAATTTTAACCACGAGATTAACACAGATTATCACAAGATTTCTTTCATATTAATTTTGTTTATACTATATTAACATACCTTAATCTTGATTTGCCATCTTGTTATTTAGTAGGAGTTGTATATAGTCAGTTTTCTCCAAAATTATTGCTTTGAGGCTACCTTATTCTATTTATAGCTTATATTTTTTAACCACAAAGGATACAAAGTTATCACAAAGCACACAAAGTTTTTTCTGTAAAATATATCTTTCTTTGTGGTCTTTGTGTCTTCTTTGTGATTTATAATTCTTTTTGCTATTGGCTTTTAAGATTTGGAAAAAATTGACTAGTTGCGCCTTTTCTTATTGAATTTAAAAATTACTTTCCATTATAATATTATATTATGAGAAGAATATTACTTATATTTTTTTTATTGCTAGGTGTTGGTTGTTTAGCAGCGAGAGAGATCGTTGTATTAGAGGTGAATGGGGCAATAAATCCATTAATAAGTGCGTACATAGAAAAGGGAATAAAAGAAGCAGAGAGCATAAGAGCGGAATGTCTAATTATACTTTTAGATACGCCTGGAGGACTAGATATATCAATGAGAACCATAATCAAAGCTATTTTATCTTCTGGTGTTCCTGTAGTTGTTTATGTATATCCTTCAGGGGCAAGAGCTGCATCTGCAGGAGTTTTCATAGGGATAAGCGCAAATATATTAGCAATGGCACCCGGAACTAATATTGGAGCTGCTCGCCCAATTGATTTAAGTGGCAAAATCTCTGACGCATTATCTGAAAAAATTACAAATGACGCATCTGCATATATCAAGAGCTTATCAGAAAAGAGAGGCAGAAATTCTGAATGGGCTGAAAAAGCTGTTAGGGAAAGCAAGTCTATTACAGAAAATGAAGCAGTTAAGCTCAATATAGCAGATTTTCTTGCCAAAAATTTATCTGATCTCTTAAAAAAATTAAATGGTATAAAAGTAACTGGCGACTTTGGGACAAAAATAATAAATACAAACGATGCCCATATACAAAAGATAAATTTAAAATTTCATCAAAAATTTTTGCATTCCATAAGTGATCCGAATGTAGCTTATATATTATTAATGATAGGATTTTACGGAATAATATATGAATTAGCAAGTCCTGGGGCAATTTTTCCTGGAGTAATAGGAGCTATATGCTTATTATTAGCTTTTTTTGCTTTAGAAAGTCTGCCTATAAATATTGTAGGAATTTTTTTAATATTATTAGGAATTGGACTATTCATAGCTGAACTAAAAACGCCTGGATTTGGCGCTTTAGCCACCGGAGCAATAATCTCATTATTCTTAGGTTCATTAATGTTATTTTCAACCTCAAGCCCTTATTTTAGACCAAGAGTGGGAATTCATTTAATAATGATTTTTGTTGCTTTTTCAGCATTTTTCTTTTTATTTGCATTATCATCTGGTATCAAAGCTTTAAGAGCAAAACCAATAAGCGGCAAAGAATATTTAATAAGGAAAATAGGTTATGTAAAAGAAAAATTAGAACCTACAGGCATTGTTCTTGTTGAAGGAGAAGATTGGACTGCAGAATCAATAAATGGTATGATTGAACAAGGTGAAAAAATTATTGTTTTAG
Source organism: uncultured Acidobacteriota bacterium (assembly GCA_964423235.1). GTDB lineage: Bacteria > Acidobacteriota > HRBIN11 > MFGW01 > MFGW01 > CAYREJ01. The sequence goes on from CAYREJ010000227.1 coordinate 3,345, forward strand.
AGATTGAAGGGCTCAAATTAAAAGTTAAAAAATATTGATAAAAGATAAATTAAATTAAAAAATAAGGAGGAGTTTATAAATGCTTATTATAATTTTCTTATCAATATTAATTTTTATATTAGCTATAATGGCGATAAAAGTAGTAAGAGAATACAAACGTCTTGTTGTATTTAGATTAGGAAAATGCGTAGGAGAGAAAGGACCCGGTGTTGTATGGTTATGGCCGATCATAGATAAAGCTATATGGGTAGATTTAAGAGAATTTTATCTTGATATACCAAAACAAACTTGTATAACAAAAGATAATGCTCCTATTGCTATAGATTTTCTTATATATATGAAAGTTTTTAACTCTGTATACTCGGTAATACGAATCCAAGATTTTGTTGGAGCATCTCAAGGTATAGCAACAACTACTTTAAGAGCGGTTGTAGGAGATATAGCATTAGATGATGTATTAGCAAAGAGAGAACAAATTAATAAATTATTAAGAACAAAACTTGATGAAGTAACTGAACGATGGGGCGTTAAGGTCTCTTCAGTAGAAATAAGAGAAATATTGCCACCTCGAGATGTTCAAGATGCAATGACAAAACAAATGGCAGCAGAAAGAAATCGTCGGGCAGTGGTAACAGAAGCAGATGGCAAAAGAGAAGCTGCTATTAAAGTTGCTGAAGGAGAAAAACAAGCTGCTATACTTAAAGCTGAAGGTGATAAACAAGCTGCTATATTAAGAGCAGAAGGATTTGCATTTGCATTAGATAAAATATTTTCTATAGCTAAAAATATTGATGCTAATACTATGACTCTTCAATATCTTGAAGCTTTAAAAACTATAGGTGCTAGTCCATCAACTAAATATATCTTCCCTTTAGAATTTACTAGCTTGATAAAACCTTTACTTCAATATAAATCCGAACAACAAAAATAAAATAAAATAAATATTCCAATATCATATAGTCTTTATATGAGAAGTGCTTATTCGCTGCATAAAAGTAATATTTATATTATTGCCATTCTTTTGAGACTTTATATTAGCTAATCGAGTTTCTAGAATTGAGAGTTTATAGAGTTCAACCAATTCTTACTATTTTTCATAATGTGGCATCTTATTATTTTATTGCGAGTTGGCGAGTTTATAAAAATATTAGCCACAGAAGGACACAGAAGGACACAGAAATGTTT
>CAYREJ010000228.1:0-4494 GCA_964423235.1 uncultured Acidobacteriota bacterium
TTCTTTTAGCAAATTTAGCAGCATGAATATGTCCCAAATGAACAGGATTAAATGAGCCACCAATAATTCCAATTCTTCTCAAGTTCTCCTCTTTGTTATAATAATTATTACAAAAGTACTAAAACTTTATGCTCAAAATTTACAGCTCATAGCTTTGGTTTGTGCTTTAGTTATAAAATTTTTATAACTAAAAATCTTTAAGTTTTTTTATTGTATAATAAATTAATTTTTTTATCCCTTTATTAGCCACAGCAGAAATGCAAAAAAAATCATAATTACTATTTTGGCAAAATCTTTTTAATAATTCAATATTTCTTTTTTTAGCAATATCAATTTTAGTAGCAAGAATAATTTTAGGTTTTTTATACAAAGAGGAACTGTATTGATGCAATTCATTAAGGACTGTATTAAGATTTGTAATCGGGTTTATATCTGAAGAAGCATCAATAAGGATCCAAAGTATTTTAGTTCTCTCAATGTGTCTAAGGAATTGCAATCCTAAGCCGAGTCCTTGATGAGAACCTTCAATAATACCGGGTATATCAGCCGCAACAAAAGAAGAATAGTTATTGGCGGAGACGACTCCTAACATAGGTTCCAGGGTAGTAAAAGGGTAATCTCCAATTTTTGGTTTTGCCTCTGAGATAACGGAAAGAAGTGTAGACTTTCCGGCATTGGGTAATCCAACCAATCCTACATCAGCAATTAATTTAAGCTCCAAAATCAATATTTTTTCCTCTCCTTCCTCTCCTTTTTCAGCAATCAAAGGAGCTTGATTAGTAGATGTAGCAAAAGCACTATTCCCTCTTCCTCCTTTTCCACCTTTAGCAGCTATATATTCCTTAGCGTCCTCATCAAGGTCTGCCAGTATTAAATTATTTTCGCTTTTAATAATCGTTCCTTTTGGAACGAATAAAATTAAATCCTTTCCATCTTTTCCTTTTTTATTTTTTCCTTGTCCGGGCTTGCCATTTTCTGCTTTAAATACTTTACGATATTTATAATAAAGCAGAGTATTGATCTGAGGGTCCACTTTAATTATTACACTTCCACCTTTACCCCCATCCCCTCCGGATGGACCCCCTCGTGGTACATATTTTTCCCTCCTAAAACTTATGCATCCATCCCCACCTTTGCCTCCTTTTACTCTTATCTTCGCATAATCAATAAACATGATTTATTGTAATCATAATCTGTATTAGTTATCTAAGTTTAAGATTAGATGAAAATAAATTACTCTTTAACTTTTGTAATTTCTTTATATCTTTCTAATTTTGCATTATATTCTTTTTTCAAATTATCTATCTCTGCTTTTAATTTATTAATCTGATCAGTTATTCTTGAAATTTCATACTCATCATTATCTTTCCGAGCTTTCTCCAGCTCTGTTAATAAATCATTATGTGCAACTGCTTTTTCGTTTATTTTTTTCTCCAGTTCTTTTAACTCATTAAATAGCTCATCTACTTCCGGATTGCTTTTAATCTTTTTGCTTTCATCAACTTTTTTATTATATTCCCTTACCATTTCAGAATATTCTGATAATTTTTGTTCTATATCTTTCCTCAAATTTTCGGATTGCTCCATAAGCTTTTTCTTTTCGCTAAATTCCTTCACAGTCTTAGCTTTATCAATAAGTTCATTTCGCTCTTTTATCAAAGTTAAAATCTCTTTTTCTTTCGTTTTTATATCGTCTAATGATATTTTTTTTGCTTCTTGCTTAGAATTCAGCTCTTCTTTTTTTGCTTCCTCCTGAGCAGAAATTGTTAAAAAAGAAAGAAAAATAATAATAATTGATAGAAAGAAAAATTTATTTTTCATAATTTTTTCTCCTTTAATTTAATTTATCTTTTAAATATATCATAAAAATATTCTGCATTTCCATTTGAAAAAATTTGAATAATAAAATCAAAGCGAATACATCATTAAGAGCAAACTTGGAATAAATTTTTAATCCGAAGATATATTATTACACTGATCAACAGAAAGAATTTTATAAGCAATGTATGCAGAATTTAAGGCGTCAGCAAAATTATTAACTATTGGATTGCCTAAAATTGTCCAAGCAGAAGGGAATGGAGCATCATATGAAGAAGAGCCAAAGACTCTATAATTAGCGAAATCGGAGCAGCTAATTGCTGTCCAGTTTAAAGCAGCATCAGTTCCGGACTTACTAACAATCAATGTATTACCGACGGAAGGACAAGGAACATTATCAAAGAAATCGCCTGCAGCTGCTCCCGATGTTTCAGAAAGAAGGTTGCATCCATTAACATATTGCACTGAATAATTATAGGTGACATTATTAGTTCCGGTCATATCAGTATAACAAGTAGTGCCGTAAGAAATCGAAGAAGCAATCGGAATACTATTCCTTAATACATTGTATGTCCTTGTTCCGAAGCCGTTATCACCCCAGTCAGCAGGGTTAACATCCCAGCAAATTTGCGTGCCTGTGTCATTGCAAGCGTCTACGTCGGAAGCTGTATTATTATTGGATATTATAGGAGAATAAGCAAAATAATCTGCAGCTACAGCACCGGGGCTAGTAACTGAAGATAAACCGCAGCCATTATTGTATTTAACAGTATAAGTATATGAAGTGCCATTTACTCCTGTTAAATCAGTGAAAGAAGTGCTTCCGTACGAAATACCGGTAGCTATGGGGGAACCTTCTCGGAGAATATCATAAGTTCTTGTTCCTGTTGCATTATCACCCCAAGTCGCCGGGTCTGCTGACCAAGTAATAATTACACCTGAATCAACGCAAACATCTATATCAGCTGCTGTATTATTAGAAAGACCTGAAGGATTTGATCCAATATTATCTGCCACTGCTGAGGAGCAGGAATTGGTACCTGTAGAAGATTGGGGTGAAGGACAATTATTAACTGCAACAACTTGGTAGTAATAAGTAACCCCTTGAGCAGCTGTTGTGTCAGTATAGCTTGTTGTAGTTTCAGGCAATGCTGTTATTAATGTTACATAACTGCCGGTGCAACCATTAGTGGTGTATCTTCTAACCTCATAAGTTCCTCCTGTTGCCCCATCTCCCCAATCTGTTGGTTGCTGCCAAGTTATCTGAATGCCTGTTAGATTGCATCCATCAACATCAAAAACAGATTGCACTCCACCAAATACAGGCTCCGAGCATAAATTGCATAAATTCGGAGCAGTAGCATTAGTATTTGAAGGAGAAAAAGTAGTATTCGAAATTGAATAGTTCAAACTGCTATTAGGAGAAACATTAGTATCTGCAACAATAGAATTTGATATTAGAGGAGAAACATTGGTAGAAGCAGCAAAATTACAAGCAGGCGTCATGTTCCCATTTTGGTCTACTTTTATTCCTAAAAAATTCAATCCTGCCACGCCCCAAGAAAAAGTGCGTCCACCTATAATATATTCACCGGAGCTTACAGATTTTACCATAGTTACTTGATCACTGCTTGTATCTCCATAAGTTTTTTGCCATTGTGTATTACCGGAAGAATCAAGCTTCAATACCCAAATATCTACCAAACCAGCGCCATAACTTGATGTGCTGCAGCCGACAATATAGCCACCATCACTTGTCTGCTGAATAGAGTACGCTCCGAACTGAGCTGGACCATAAAGTTTTTCCCAACTGACACCTCCTGAAGAATCAAGTTTCATTATCCAAGCGTAATAATCTCCCGCTCCTGAAATATCTTTTGCACCAGCAACAATATAGCCACCGTCGGATGTCTGCTCAATCCACTCAGGCCATTCTTCATTAGCTGAACCATATGTTTTTTGCCAAATTATATTACCGGTAGAATCCAACTTTAATATCCAAGTATCTGAATTCCCTTGACCAAAAGAATATGTATAGGCAGCTATTATGAATCCTCCATCGCTTGTTTGTCTAACAACAGAAGGACCATCGTCATCTGAACCTCCATATGTATATTGCCAAACAATATTCCCATTAGTATCTAATTTAAGAAGCCATAGATCATAATAGCCTAAATTATCCGATGTCAATCCTAAAACAACATAGTAATTATCTGATGTTACTATTATTGAATCTCCTTCATCATAATTTGAAGTGCCATAAATTTTTTGCCATAGAATATTTCCTGAACTATTCAATTTAACTATCCAAATATCTCCATTCGAACCAAAAGTAGTAGTATATCCGGTAAAAATAAAGCCGCCCCCACTTATTTCACTAATAGAACGAGCATTTTCATATCCAAACCAATCTCCGTCAAATATCTTTTGCCAAGATATTTTTCCCTTTGAATTCAATTTAAGAATCCAGGCAGCATCATCGTTGGCGCCAAAAGAATTAGTATATCCTCCAATCACAAATCCACCATCAGATGTTGGTTGAATAAAATTTTCATAATCATAGCCTGAGCCCCCATATGTTCTTTCCCAAGTTGTTTGACTATTTACTTCCTCAAGATTTAATAAAAATAAAATAAAAATTTCTATTAATAAAATCATTATATTAAGCTTCTTGCT
>CAYREJ010000229.1:0-4490 GCA_964423235.1 uncultured Acidobacteriota bacterium
TAGCAGCTGCTTTAGGGACTGCTCTCACCGATACTCTTTATATTTTGGATGAACCTTCAATAGGCTTGCATCCTTCAGATAATCAAAAATTATTAAATATAATTAAATCTATTAAAGATTTGGGAAACACTGTAATAATAATTGAGCATGATGAAGAAATAATAAAATCTGGTGATTATATAATAGAATTAGGACCTGCTTCAGGGGAACAAGGTGGCTATGTAATCTATTCCGATACAAAAGAAAAATTCTTGAGCAATTCTAAATCACTTACAGCAAAATATTTAAAAGGTGAGTTAAAAATTTCCAATGCAAAATTTTATTCATCTACTTTAGGAAGAATAAGAATTATAGGAGCCAAAGAACATAATTTAAAAAATATAGATGTAGAAATACCATTAGGGAAATTTGTATGTTTAACGGGGGTATCCGGTTCCGGCAAGAGCACCTTAGCTCAAGATATATTATATGCTGGTTACAAAAGTTTAACTGGGAGCTGGAAAGGAAAGGTAGGTTCTTTTGATAAATTAATAATTGATGGAAAATTAAAAGATATAATCTATGTAGATCAATTACCACCGAGTAAAAGTCCTAAGTCTATAGTTGCTACATATATAAATGCATTTGAATTTATAAGGAAAATTTTTGCAAATACTTCGGAAGCAAAATTGAACAACTTAACTCCGGCTGCATTTTCTTTCCATTCCAATACAGGCAGATGCCCCTATTGCCAAGGAAATGGCTTTAATAAAATTGAAATGTTATTTCTTGCAAATATTAATGTTGAATGTGAATTTTGCAAAGGTCAAAGATTTAAAGATGATATACTTAAAATAAAATATAAGGGCAAAAATATTTATGAGGTTCTTAATTTAACAGTCAATGAAGCTATTAAATTTTTTGAAGAAGAAAAATTGAAAAAATGTTTATATCCTCTCATTCATATTGGATTGGGCTATCTACGGTTGGGACAATCTTTAGATACTCTTTCAGCTGGAGAAGCTCAAAGAATTAAGATAGCATCATTTATATCTTCTTATGGTTCAAATATACTTTATCTTTTCGACGAACCTACAATAGGTCTTCATTTTCATGATATAAATAAATTAATGGATTGCTTCAATAAGCTTCTTGAAAATGGAAATTCTCTTTTGGTTATAGAGCATAATATTCATATTATAAAGAATGCTGATTATATAATTGATTTAGGACCCGGCGGAGGAGAACTTGGCGGATACATCGTTGCTACTGGCAGCCCAGAAGATATCTCTAATAACCCAAATTCAATTACCGGAAAATATCTAAAATTAGAATCAAACAAAAATAATGGAAAAACATTCTTCGAATCAATTATGTAAGGAGAAAAAATTATGAAAGAAAAAATTCTCTTCTTAGCTTTATGTTTGTTCTTTATTAGTTATCAATCATTTTCACAAACACACCTTCCTGCTGCAATAGATTCAAAACTCAATGAATGCTTTTCTAAAAAGCTTTGCCCCAATGATTTAAATTTCAAAATAATGAATGAATGGTTTTTGCCCGCTGAAGAAGGAAAAACTTATGGAGTATTCTCTTTTAGCTTTTCTAAAATAGAACCAAAAGATAAAGATAAGCAAGAAAATGTTTTAATGCCACCGCCTTCTTATCATTTTTATTTAAGGATCTTGAAACAAGTAGAAAATAATTTACAAATAATTCAAGAATACAATTCCCCTGTCCCTGAGCAAGAGGCACAGAATGCCTTTTTCTTATTTGCTTTTCCTTTGCTACCTGATAAATATATTTTTGAGATAGCTCTCTCTACTGCTGACTTTTCGCAAAACAGTATAACAATAATCCATAAAGATTTTCCTTCTTTACCACAGAGCAATAAAATCACTTACTCTACTCCTATTTTTGTTAGAGAAATGAGAAAATTAGAACAAATAGATACTATTTTTACCATTTGGAGAAATTGCTTCCATTATGGTGCAGCTGAAATTTATCCTTATTTTGAAAATAGCTTTGAGGCAAGCGAAAAACCTACATTGCTAATAATGAGAATCTTTGGTTTACAACAAGATAAAGAATCTTTAGCATACAAATTTGAATATACCATAACTATTAAAAAAGATGATAAAGATATTATTAAATTTAAGCCTATGACTGCTCCAGCGCCTGGTATCTTTCAACCTTTAATATTCCTCAAAGATAATAAAGAAATTGATAAAGGGAATTATATTCTTGATTTAAAAATAAAAGATTTAATATCCGGAAAGGAAACTGATACTTCTATCAATTTTTCTATTAAGTGAATGGGCAAAGCAGCGAAGGAGAGAACATGGAAAAATATTTTCGGACTTATATAGTAGCTTCTGCTCTATTAATTATATTATATTGCAGCTCTCATAAAGAAATTAAAATACAAAGCTGGAATGAAGTTCCATCCTCTTTTTCATTAATTAATGAATCTGCTCTTTCAGAAAATCAAAATAAATCAATATGCGCTTATGATAGAGAATATTTAAGAATCCAAAGCAGCGAAATCCGAATAGAAAAAAAGAGCAAGATCATCCATAAATTATCCTATGTTTATTGTCCTAGCAAAGATGTTAGATTACTCAAAGGCGGAATAAAAAGAGAACTTTACTTGAGAAATCAATTATTATTTTCGCATTTTCAAAGCATCGAAATAAAGCCTGGTTCTTGGGAGATCACAGTGTCTTTGCAGATGCCATCTTCAGCCTCAGCGAATATTTATAAATTGAAATCTACTCTTATTAGCAGCGACTTTAATATGTTTACTATTGATGCATTTGATTTTCATAAATAAATATTTTCCTTGGTAAGAATTTAACTTTGCATAGGGCAGACCCCATTTCTTTTTATATTTCACCACAGAAGCACAGCAGATTAGGAATTGGGAATTGGGAATTAGGCGATAAAGATTAGGTTAGTTTATAATTTTTTTGCTATTGGATTTGCTTTTAGGATTTGCAGAAAATTTACCAATTACAATTTTTCTTCAAAATCAAATGGGAAGAAATATCTTGAATACCGTTCCTTTATTAGAAGATTCGACAATAATATTGCCATCATGCTGCTTAATTAATTGATAAGAAATAGAAAGACCCAAACCAGTTCCTTCGGTTTTAGTAGTAAAAAAAGGATCAAAAATTTTAGGAAGCATCTCTTCCGGTATACCCGGTCCCTGATCAGTAATGGATATAATTACATTAGAAGAATCTTTATTAGTATCTATTTTTACTGTGCCGCCTTCCTCCATTGCTTGGATGGCGTTTAATAAAATGTTCATCAATGCTTGTTTAATTTGTTGAGGGTCTATTAATATTAAAGGAAGCTCCGGGGACAAATTAGCTTCTATTTTTACATTGGATTTTTGAGCATGTTTATTAATAAGAGTTATTAATGAATTTATTACATCATTGATTGATATCAGTATTTTATTAGGAACCTCCGGTTTCGCAAATGCAAGAAATTCAGTGGTCAATTTAGTTAGTCTATCAATTTCTTTTTTAATGATATTTACAAATTCATATTTAGATTCATCAGGTTTTATTCCTTCAGAAATAATATCAATGCTTCCTTTTATTGACGCTAACGGGTTTCTTATTTCATGAGCAATGCTGGCAGATAATTCTCCCATAACAGCTAATCTCTCGCTTTGCCGAACCGATTCATAAGCTTGCTGAAGTTTTTTATAAGCTTCTTGCAACTGCAAATGAGCATCTACATATTTCTGATGTTGAATTTTTTCTCTTTTTGTTAAGGTGCTAATTATTATGGCTACTACATTAAATATTAAAATTTCTGCATATTGATTAAAAGAATATCTCGGCATAAAATGCCATTGAAACCAAATATGAAAAAAATAAGCTATGCTTGTTGATAATGAAACAATCAGGCTTCCTCTTATAGAAAACCAAAGACTTGCCATTATAATAGGAACATAATAAAGCCTCTGATAGATCTCATGCAAATAGATTTTAGAAGTAGGAGTCAGAAAATGAAAAAGTGTTATAAAAATTATCAGAGCAGCTATTGATAATTTTTTAATCATATTTTTATTTAAATATAATCAATCTTTCAGTTTTTTCCAAATCCTAAAAGCCAATGGCAAAAAAGAGTTTATAGAGTTTGTAGAGTTTATAGAGTTGAGAGTTCCTCAATTTCTTGCACTTATATTATAAGAATGAAGCTAACCTTTAATCTTTAATTCCTAATTCCTAATCCCTAATTGCTAATCTAATGTGCCTCTGTGGTGAAATATAAAAAGAAATGGAGCCTACATCATCCCAATTTACTTTAATTAGATCATTATAATGCTATTGATCTTACGGCATAAAGCCAGTTCTCATAATATCAAAGAAAGATATATTTTATAAAAAAACTTTGCGAGCTTTGTGATAACTTTGTGTCCTCTGTGGTAAAAAAATATAAACCACAAAGATCACATCTATGAGAACAAATGTCAAGTATCGATTTATTAG
>CAYREJ010000230.1:0-1843 GCA_964423235.1 uncultured Acidobacteriota bacterium
ATATATCCAAGCATAATCTGCTGTTGATGTTTGACCCTGCTGATTCTGGCATTCAACTTTAAATTGCGTATCATTTTGAACTACATAGGGCTCTTTCCACCATATCTCAGAAGATGAATTCCACAATTGCCAAGGAGCTTGAGAACTTCCCCTCTTATATACATCGCAAGTATTCGCATTGATCCTACTCCAAAGTATATCTACACTACTATTCTTTGCAACTTCTATTGGACCATTTGAACAATTTACCTTTATATCATTCATTATTATATTATTCCCTATACATATATTTTTAATCTCATCCAATTCCTCCACTATATTCTCTGGAACAGGAACTGTATTATGCTCAAAATGGAATCCTTGATTTGAATTCTTCAGCTCATTAAAAACTTCTCCCGCAAGCCAATGAATATATTCATTCCCGCATTTTTGTCCATCTGTTGATATTTCCAATACCTTCTTTCCATCCTCATTAGTATCATCTTTCATCCAATAAGGTATTGAGCTTATATCCTCTGGCTTTAAACTATGAATAGCAAAATAGTCAGCTTTAATATTAAAACTTTTACCAGAACACATTTCTGCTGCTCCGCATGAGCATTTGGCAGGAGGAATATTACCAGTTCTCTCTCCAAAAGCACACCATATTGAACAAAAAGCAGAACTATTAAGATCATCAACATCAACATCAAAATTGACTTGAACCTTAAATCCAAGATCTTTTATTATGCATATTAAAGCTTTGTGCGCATTTATAGAAGCACTTGACATTGGAGCTTCATTATATATTTCAATAACTTGAACACCTTTCTCTTTAAATTCCTCCGCTAACTTTTTGTATTCGCATTTTAGCCATTCCCTCATACAACAATCGCTACCCCAATTATTTATCCATTGCCCTGATAGGTTAATATCTATATTAGCACAATCTATATTAGGGCAATTTGATGGTATACCGCTGCAACTTTGGAAAAAATCCGAATATTTATTCTTATTATTACACCAAGGTCCTTTCCAGTTTGGATGATCATTAGAGCACTGAAATCTATGCCCTAATGTAATTACAGATTTTTTCCCTGCTTGACTGCAATTTTCATTAGAATGTTCTACTACTTGACTTAATCTATTCCAATATTCTTCATCCCATTGTGTTAAATCATATTTACCTGCTGCGGCATCAAAAGCATAAGGATGAACTGCATTAATATTATCAGCCCAATATCCATTTATAAACATCCTAAAGCAATCTAATCCATGCTGATTCGTTTCATTAAGAGCAGCATCTATAGCAGCAGGCGTTAAGCTCGGATCTGAAATAAAATCATATCCTCCCCAAGAAAGATATCCACTATATGCGCAAGTTATTCCTTGATTCGTGCTGGCTCCATATAATTCCAAGTTAAAAGCATTGCTTATTATTTTGGCAATCACATCTCTCCTCAAATAACTTGAAGGACAATACTCAGTTGCCGTACAGCCCCCTATTATACCTTTGGCATATATAAAATGTATCTCTTTGCAATATTCATGAGTTGCCGGTATATCGCTAAATAAATTATCCGAAGGATTATTTGCATCGCAAGAATAGTAGATTCCTGTTGTAGGATTTCTATAAGTCTTAGGGTGAATAAAGCTTGAACCTTCTTGTATCCTTTGAGGATAATGAACTGCTTTAGCTATTGCTACTCCTGCAGTCAGCCTGTCTATATAATTGTTTGGTTGAAAATAAGGCTGATTAGGATCAGGCGGTAGCATTATTCCAGCTAAATAAAGATAATGAACATACTTGCAATAATATGCTGTATTATTTGCAGGCTTTATATCTTCAAATAAAGAATGATAA
>CAYREJ010000230.1:1943-4483 GCA_964423235.1 uncultured Acidobacteriota bacterium
TTTCAGGCTGAAACATAAACCCTATAATATAATAAACTTCAATTGCTTCTTGTGAAATATTTCCTGCTCCATCAGTAGCTATTGCTTGAATTTCATTCGTCCCTTGTGTAAGCTCCTTAGCAATTATCCAATTTCCATCACTATTTGTTATTACATCTTCTCCATTTACTTTTATCTCTAAACCGCACTCATCAGAAAAATTATCATTGGCAATCCCCATTACCGTTATATCAGCTCTATTAAAGGTCATTCCATTTGGTGGATACATAATAGATAGTATTGGCTTTGTATTATCTATGATAATGTTTAAGCTGGTAGATGCAATATTTCCTGCCCTGTCAGATGCTTGAACTATTATTTGCTTTATCCCTTCTGTTATTCCCGATGTATCTGCTATTATCTGAAGGCTATGATAATAAGCATCATAATTTATTATTTGATATGGAGTTAAAATATCATTTATGTAAATTAATATGCTTTCCGGATCTATTCCTGATTCTTCATCCGAAACAGAGAATTTTAATTGCAAATTTTGTGAATTTATGCAATTGCTTTGCGGAAACATAGGTGATATAGAAGGTGATTCTGAATCAATCCAGCGGATAATCTTGCTTTGACCAGTCAGCTTTAGCTCATTTGATAGTATTGCGCCTTGAAACTCCGATTGCCCTGAGAAATGTATTTTACTATATGGCGAATATATTAAGGCATTTATTTTAGTATTATCACTTATCCCCATCTCTTGCGCTTCTGAAGATAAATTAAAGACCAATAGGTTATAAGGATTACCATCGGAATTTACCTCTGAATCTCCCTCTATCTCTAATTCTCCTTTAAGTAGTATCCTCACATATCCATCCAGAATAATTTTGCTTCCTTCCTCTTGCTTCCAGCTATCAAACCAGTATATCCCCGAAGGAATATGAATAGTTTCATCTTTCAGCAAACAGAAATTCCATTCTCCTTCTTCTGCTTCTTGACAATTCCAAGGAAGCCTCCCTTTATCTGTTGGTCCTATCATAGCATTGTTATGGTTTGATTTAACCCAATCCATTAATGCCGATAAATCACCTGCTGAACAATCCATTAATTCCGTAGCTGCTGCTGTTGAACCAAGCACTTGCCCATTACCATTTATTATTACTTCACCAGCAGGCGCTGGCGTCGCATCCCCATTCACTATGGAATTACCAGATACCTTAATACCTTCATTTGACCTTATATTCCCTCCAAATACTTCAACCTCGCTGGCAAATACTCGGGCAGTAGTTTTGGAATTGCCGCTTAAATTCAAAATCTCTTCAGAAGAACAAGAAGTGGCTGAATAAGTTTTAAAGGAAGGATGTGGCTTGAAGAAGCTTTTTGGATTGTCATCGGCGAAGGAAAATGATTTTGAATAAAGGATGATAAGAGGCATAAGTAAGATTAAAAGATAGAGATTAAACTTTTTGCATTTGAATTGGCATTGATCTTCCTTCTCTCTCTCTCTTGTACTCGCTAATAATCGCACTAATTACCTTACCTTTAAATAATTCATTAATTATTCTCTTCATTTTTTACCTCCAATATAAAATACTATAATAGTATAACAAAATAAAATATCCTTGTCAAGTTTTTATTATAGTAGCACAGACATTCTTGTCTGTGCCTTCTTTTCACAGGCAAGAATGCCAATGCTACTTTCTTTTTTCACAGGCAGAAATGCCTGTGCTACTTCCACAGGCAAGAAAGCCTGTGCTACTTTGCTAGCTTTGATAACTTTGTGTCCTCTGCGGAAAAAAAATTATAAACAGAAGAATTGAAATTAAGCGAAAAAGATGATATAAAAGTATAATCATTATATTATAATGATAAACAAAGATTTCGAAGACTTCTTTAAATGCCTGAATAAAAATAATGTTCAATATCTTGTGGTGGGCGGCTACGCTCATATTTACTATACCGAACCTCGCTATACAAAAGATTTAGACATATTAGTAAATCCAACTAAAATAAATTCTCACAATATTTACAAAAGTCTTTGCGATTTTTTCGGAATAAATACTTTAGAATTATCTCCTGAGCATTTCGCAAAAACTTACCAGGAAGGTCATTTTGCGCTCGCCATTGGCAAAATTCCTAATTGCATTGAAATATTTACAAATTTACCCGGTATCAAATTTCCAAAGGCTTGGAAAAATAAAATCGAATGCAAATATGGCAACACTAAAATTTGGGTCATTGGCAAGAGGGATTTAGAAAAAAATTTCTTAGCAGTATCTAAAATAAATAAATCTTTAGCTAATAAATATGGCTATTTCTTAGAGGAACTTAAAAAATGGGAAAAATAAAAATAATAAAAGATTGGAAAATATTTTCTGATGATAATGTTGACAATTTTAAAAGAGAATTCTGGAAGAATGTCCAGGGCAATAAAAAAATTGAATATGCTTGGGAAATGGTAATCGAAGCAATGTATATTAAAGGGACTCCTCATCTTCTTAAATTCCAGAAAAAAATATTTATGCCCAACACCTCTATTAAAAAATCCATAAAGTAAT
>CAYREJ010000231.1:0-4443 GCA_964423235.1 uncultured Acidobacteriota bacterium
CTAAAATGATGATTGTTCTTATATTAATTGGGACTGGAATCTATATTATTTACCCAGCTAAAATACAAAAACCTCAAATAGAAACTCCGAATGGTTTAGCTGAGCAATTATTGTTTCTTCATAATTCTTATATTCTACCTTATAATGCCTTCCCAAGTCTCCATATAGCTTTCAGTTTGCTAACAACCATTGTATCTTTTATTTTAAAGTCTATTTTCAGATATTTATATTTAATAATTTTTTTATTGATATTTTTCTCTGCATTATTTACCAAGGAGCATTATCTTCTTGATAACATTGCCGGATTGTTACTTGCCTTTATAATTTTTAAAATCTACAATAGGCAGTTAAAAAAAATATGAAAGATTATCAGAGATATTTAGGAATATTTTTAATAGCTACTGCTACCCTTTTGATAGAAGTAACACTCACAAGAGTATTCTCGGTTATATTTTTTTCTAACTATGCTTTCTTGGCAGTCAGTTCAGCATTATTCGGTTATGGAATAAGCGCCGTATGGTTAGCTCTAAAAGGAGAAATTATTAAAAATTCAAAAAATAATTTCTTGGCTTTAACTGCACTCTTTTTTGGGATTAGCAATATTGTTTTATTGATTATTATTTGCTATATCCCTTTTAATTTTAATGAGCAAAGTTTTTCCAGGAATGTATTTTATTTTAGTTTATATTATGTAGGAATAATACTTCCTTTTATTTTTTCTGGAGCCTGTATTTCCTATTTGTTTATGATATATAGTTCAGAATCTAATATTCTTTATTTTTGGGATTTAATAGGAGCCTCAATAGGTTCCCTTTTAATTTTTTTCCTTATAAAAAAAGTGGGAGGCAACGGCCTATTTTGGGTTTGCAGCATTATAGCTTTTTTAGCAATGATAATTTTATCTCAAAAAAGATTAATGAAAGTCATTGGTGTTTTAATGATAACCATTAGTCTATTATCATTAAACTTCTTGAAAGAGAGATTTGAAATATCTCCTCATATAAGCAAAAGGATTTTCAATTATTATTATTTAGGTAAAAAAATCGTTTATACAAAATGGAGTTCTTTAACGAGAATAGATGTAGCCAAAGAAAATCCGAATTGGATAATTTGGATCGATTGTGGAACAAATCAATCTTTTATGCCGATAGTTCAACCTAAAATAAGTAAGTCGATAGCTAAACCTAAAATAAAAAATACAATAAGAAGGATAAGAAATCCTTACAGTTTACCATATTTTTTAAGAAAAGAAGCAAAAGCATTGATTATTGGATTTGGAGGAGGGGTTGAATTATACAATGCGTTAAATCTTGGTGCCAAAGAAATTATCGGCGTGGAGATGGATTCTGAAATTATTAATATTATTTTAGAGAAATTCAAAGAGCAAACAGGCTTCATTTTCTATAATGACAAAATTAAGATTATAAATAATGAAGGAAGAAGTTATATTAAAGGGTCAAAAGAAAAATATGATATTATCCAACAAGTTCACAATGCTACACCGATTGCTATCGCTTCCGGAGCCTTAAATATTTCAGAAACTTTCCTTATGACTAAAGAAGCTTTCAATGATTATTTAGATAAGCTAAATGATAATGGAATACTTTCTCTTTATAGAGATGGAGTTGAAAGAATTTTTTCATTAGCTATAAATGTCTTGGCTGATAGAGGAATCGCTTTCCCTTATAAAAATATAGCTGTTGTTTCTTTTAACAAAGAACCTGGTAGAAATGATTTATTTCTCTTAAAGAAAACTGCTTTTACTCAATCAGAAATAAATAAGATAAAGCAATTTGCTAAGAGAAATAATATAAATGTCTTATATCTTCCTGATGAACCTCTTGCGTACAAATATTTTGCCCCATTCCTTACCCGAAGCAGTATAAAAAAAATCCAAAAGGAAGCAGGAATCATACTTGAGCCCCCTACTGATTCTGAACCTTTTTTCAACCAATGGCTCCCTTTATGGCATTATAAAATCAAAGAACCTAAATATTTTTCTAAAAATACAATTGAACTTGTTGAATCCACTTCAAAAATAGTCAACAGAATTTTTTTAATAATTTTGATTGAAGGATTAATCATGGGAATATTTTTTATTTTCCTTCCTTTGATAAAATTTTCTTCTCTTAAATTATTAATCAGCAATAAATCAATCATTTGTTATTTCATAGGATTAGGATTAGGCTTCATTTTTCTTGAAATAGTTTATATGCAGAAATTTATTTTATATTTAGGGCACCCCAGTTATTCCATTACTTTCGTTTTATTTTCATTATTGTTATCAGCCGGCACTGGTAGCTACCTCTCTAATATTTGGGCAAAATCAATCGGAATTAAAAAGCTCCTTGTCAATGTATTCCCTTTGCTCATAGCGATAATTATACTATCAAATTTTTTGATAAATTTGATGATGGAAAAAACTATTCAATTCCCATCTTTAATAAAATTTCTAATAACCTTTGTTTGCTTATTCATTATAGGGATATTTTTGGGAATGCCTTTTCCTACCGGAATAAATTTAGTTGGTCAAAAAGATAAACATCTTGTAGCTTGGGCTTGGGGAATAAATGCTTATGGAACTGTTATGGGGTCCGTCTTTTCTTTGATTATAGCTATTACATTCGGCTTTAATATAGTTATTCTATTAGCAGCAATAGCTTATTGCCTCTCTTATCTTTCCATTTACAAAATGCTCTGAGAAGTAAACCGATAAATTGGTGGTATACAAATTCAGAAACTGGTCATTTTTCTCCAAAATTATTAATTTAAGGTTACATTATGCTATTTATATTTTATATTTTTTTACCACAAAGGACACAAAGTTATCACAAAGTTAGTAGGTAGGAGATAGGAAGCAGAAGAATATCCAATCCCTATATTCTATCTACTATATACTGCATATTAAATATATATTTCTTCTATAATTTTTCTTTGTGTCCTTTGTGCATACTTTGTGTTCTTTGTGGTTTATAATTTTTTTGCCATTTGATTTGCTTTTAGCATTTGGAAAAACTGACCATTTACAAAATTCATTTCTCCAACAAGTCATTATCAGAGTATTTCGTTAATGCATATGGTATCGCCATTATGAAAAGCAGCAGCATTAATATTTCTGAATCACCAAAATTGTATTCAAATAAACCGGAAATTAAAAATGCTACTACTACTGAGATTGCTCCTGCAATTAAATCCGGATAAAAGTTTCTGTGTTTATAAAAAGCTTTTATACTATCAAATAGCCATTTGATAAATATTGCTATCCAAGAAACCAACCCTAAAAGACCTTTATCCGCTGCTATTTGTAAAAGATTATTATGAAGATGCGGAATGCTCCAATTTGGGTCTATTCCATCTGATACATAATTCTTTAATTGTCCAGAAAGGTTCCCCGGACCTATTCCTAAAAAAGGATGCTCCTTTATAATATTCCAGGCTATCATTGCCATATAGATCCTTTCCTTATTAGTCTGATTTTGTAAATCCGCTATACTTTTGAATCTTTCTTTAATATCTGCTGGTATATATGGATAAATTATTAAACCTCCCAATATTATCATTATCATCAAAGCTAAAAATAATTTTTTAGATTTCAAGAAACTTAATATCATCAAACCAAAAAATAAACCCACCCAGCTACTTCTGGTCATACTTAATAGGATAATATAGAAAAAGAAAATAGAAAATAGAAAATATATAAATTTAATCTTAATGCTTTTAATCCAAATTATTTTTGCAATAGACAATAGTAATATTATCATTAAGAAACCGGAAAAAGTCATCCAACTTCTTATGAAGCCATGTAATCTTTTAGATAAGCCCCCTTCAGACAGAGCTATATATTTAAATAAAGCATAAAAACAATTTATTAATCCCCCCAGAACAAGCAAATTTATATAAAATCTTACTCTTGCTCCTTCGGTTAGCGCTTGAAGCCCAAATATAAATATCAATAATAATGTAAAATGCTTTACATGCTGAAGACTTGTTATAATATTAGTTGAAAATATTATTGAAATTATACTTGCTAATATATAAAGAAGTAAAAAAATATCTAAACCACTCTTGCTAATTTTGAAAGTTTCAGGCTTTTTTATTAATCCATATCCCCATATCAACGCTGTTATGAATAAAATTATTTGAGATGCTGCTATGGATAATGTTGCACTTATAAAATACAATATTAGCAAATAATGCAATTTGTTATTCATTTTCGTCCTGAATTGCTTCATCTATTAACATAGTGGGAATATTTTCTTTTATTGGATATTTCCGCCGACACTTTTGACAAATTAACCATTTCTCATCTTCACTTTGATATACACTTTCTTTACAAAGAGGACAGATTATTATCTTTAAAAGTTCCTTGTCAAACATTCTTTTCCTCCATTAAAAATAAAATAATTTCTATAATTGTACCCACAACGGATTGTGTATTTTTAT
>CAYREJ010000232.1:0-4424 GCA_964423235.1 uncultured Acidobacteriota bacterium
AATCAAAAGATAAAACATCCGCTCTTTTAATTGCCTTCTTTTCAATTAAATTAAGCATAATTTTTTTTAGCGGGGAATATATTTTTTTTATTCCATCATTTATAAAGTGAATAGGGAAAATGGTTTCTATTTCCCTCATATGATGGAATATTGGCTTTCTTAAATACTTGTTAGCTAAAATAGGAAGGTAATCAGGTGTTATAGTTTGGACAATATCAATTTTCTCTTTTTCTATTTTTTTTAATGCCTTTTTCCACATAACGGAAGATAGAAGTAAGCTCTTCATTAATTTAGATAGAATGGATACATTCTTGTTATAAATACTTTTATCTATTCTAATATTATAACCAAGATGCATCCAAATTGAGTCAGGGAAATTGATTTCGCTTAAGACTTTTATTTTGATTTTATCCTGAGAGAGAAATCTTATTCCTTCAATGTATTTAAAGGAAGTAGGACAAGGTTCTTTTATAATAAATAGGAGGTTCATTTTTTTATATTTTAAGGCTTGGTATAAATTAATTCAAGCTTTCTCACTGTATTTGGTAAGTTTTCTCCAAAAGCAAGGAAAGATATTAAACCACAAGATTTTTTTCATTTTAATCTTATCTATTTTTAACCTTGTGTTAATCCTGTATAATCCTTTGATTTTAATATGCAAGCTTAGCATTAACACAGATTAAAACACAGATTAACACAAGATATTAGCCACAGAAGCACACAGAATAACACAGAAATTCTGTGGCTGAAATCTTGTGTAAATTTGTGTAATCTCGTGGTTTAATTTTAAACGACATTATTTTTATGAAATATGATAACAATTTTGATTAGTTTTATGGAGAAAGCTGACCAGATACATCTCACATCTCACTTCTTACATTCAATAAAGATATTGAATATTTGATGTTAATTTGTAATAATACGATTATATGAAGGGATTCATATTTAATAAGTATAGAATTTCTTTAATCATATTGCAGGATGGATTTATTTCAGAATTTGCCTCATCTATGATACGCGGTTCATTATTTAATTGTTTAAGGTCGATAGTATGTTTAACGAATAGCCAAACATGTAAGGATTGTATAGTATGGGATCAATGTTCATATTCTTTCTTTTTTGAATATCCTAAGCAGATCAATGAATCGCCTTTGCAGGTAGGTGATAGTATGCCCCATCCCTATATTATAGAGATGGCATATCCTCACAGGCGGCTTTTAGCTAAAGGAAGTATATTAAATTTTACTATAATATTGATTGGTAAGAGTATAGTTTTTTTACCTCATTTGGTATGCGCTGTTTTGAAAATGTGTGAAAAAGGAATTGGGAATAAGAATAAGATAAAATTAGCATTAGATACTATTGAACTTGAGAGAGAGGGTAAAAATTTAGAAAAGATTTTTATTGATAATAAGCTATTAGAGCATCCGATTGTTTATCGTTCAGGTAAATTTTTTCAATCAAGAGATACTAAAACTAATATATCATTAAAATTCATCACACCTGTTCGCATAAAGAGTGAAGGCAAGCTATGTTCTAAACTGAATTTTACCATTATTTTAAAGAACATTTTACGGCGTATCTCTTTAATTTCAATGTTTTATGGCGATGATGCAGAAGAAGAGATACCCTCTTTTAACATTAACGATTTGATAGTTAAAGCTAATGAGATTAAAACGAAGTGTGATAATTTAGGATGGGTTGATGTTGGCAGATATTCTTCTAAGCAAAAGATGCAGATGCAATTAGGAGGGCTTATGGGGAGAATTGTTTTTGAGGGGGATATTACCGAATTTATGCCATATCTAAGATTAGGTGAGGAGCTGCATATCGGCAAAAATACTTCATTCGGACTTGGTAAATATGTTATTGAAATGTAATTAAGAAAAATTTTTTTTGAATCACTGGAGCATAAAATATGAAGCATATAAGTTTTATAAAAGAGATTGATGAATTAGCCAAAAAAGGAGATACACAGGGAATAATAAAGTTATATAAGGAGAATGATTTTAAAGATGTTAATGATTCAGATTTTCATTATAATTTAGCACAAATATTAGATAATTCGGGTTGCATAAAGGAAGCGATCAAGGAATATAATTTATCTATTAGATACAACCCAACAAGAAGCGAAGTTCATAATCGCTTGGGTGAAATCTATTTAGACAAGGGTGAAGTTGAGTTAGCTATTCAGCAATTTTGTCAATCCATAGAGAAAGGTTATAGTGAAAAGGGGGTTTTTTTAAAATTAGGGAAGATATATGAACAACGGCAGGAAAACGGCTCAGCTATAGAGTTGTATAAGTTAGCATATGAAAAAACAAAGGACAAGCTATTTTTGAGTTTATTAGCTAATTTGCAGGAAGAAAAAACTAAATCAGCTGCACCTGAAGAATATAAAGAGGCAGAAGAAATTAGCAACATAGTTTGTTTTTTAAATTTATTTTCAGGTAGGGAGAATGTTTATGCTAGGCAGTGGGTAAAAAAGGATGGGCAATGTGGGTATTTATGAGCCATTGACACCCCGGATTATAAGGGAGCATTTGCTTGGCAATATAACAGTTGGGGTTTACCAATTGAGGTTAGATAATACAGTAAATTTTATAGCATTTGATATAGATATAAATAAGCGGATGATGGAGAAAGCAATTAATGATATTGAGATGATGGAGCTATTAATGAAAATGGTTCATGAGACAGCATGTAAGATAGTTGAATTATGCAAAAAGCATGATGTGCATATATATTTAGAGGATAGTGGATTTAAAGGGAGGCATTGCTGGATATTTTTAGAACAGGCGCTTGATGCGCAGATAGCAAAGAGTTTTGCTGAAATTGTAGTTAAGAATATTGAAATACCGGCTGGAATAAGCATTGAGATATTTCCTAAGCAAGTGATGCATACAGAAAAAATGTTAGGTAATTTGATCAAATTACCTCTCGGTATACATAGGAAATCAGGGAGGAGAGCCCTTTTTATTAATGAAGATGGCAGTCCAATTCTTGATCAGATGAAGCATTTATCTCAAATTCAAAGGACCAGTAAAAGTGTTCTTTTTAAAGCTGGTGAAGCTCTTAAGTTGACTATTATAAAAGATAAGGAGACTTTTGGCTTGGAGGAAGTTGATTTGATCAAGGATATTAAAAATGAAGTGGAGCAGATTCCTCAGCCTATTGAAATACGCTATAAAATAGAAGATGACCCTATTATTAAATATTTATTTTCCAACTGTGAAGCTTTATCTGCTATTTATGATAAGGCAATTAAACAGCATGAATTATCTCATGATGAGCAAATAGTTTTAATTTATTCTATTGGATTTATGGAGGATGGGCATAGGAAAGTAAATGCGATATTTGATAAGTGCTTGAATATAAATGAAGCGATGTATCAAAAGAGTCAGCAGAGAGGTAATCCTATTAGCTGTCCAAAGATAAGGCAAAGGGTACCAGCAATTACTAAATCAGTAAATTGCAATTGTTCATTTTCTCCGGAAGCAGGTTCTTATCCTCACCCATTGCTGCATTTAAAAAAGATTCCAAAAGGAATCGAGCACGAAACAACTGAAGGATGGCAGATAAATTATGTAGTATCTGAGTATTTGAAAGCACAGCGAGAAATCAAGCAATTGACAATGTTATTGGAAAGATTAGAACAGATGTTAAATAAGTTTTATGAAGATGCTAATGTAGATGAGCTTAACACACCCTTTGGCAAATTAAAAAGAATAATTGAGGATAATAAAAGTAAGTTTATATTAGAGATTTAATTTTATAAAGTTATGATTGTTTATATAACGGAGCAAGGCTCAGGGCTTTATTTAAAAGGAAATCGTTTCCTTTTGAAGAAGGATGGTAAATTATTGCAGACCATTCATGCTAACAAATTAGAGCAGTTGATATTAATGGGAAAGATAGGAATAAGTCCTGGAACTATAAGCTATTTATTGAGGCATAACATAGATACTGTATTTGTGAGTTTGCACGGAGAATATCGTGGGCGTTTAGCGCCTGGTTTTTCAAAAAACATAGAGTTAAGACTGAAGCAATTTCAAAAATCAGCTGATAATGAATTTTATGTTAAAATAGCAAAGGAATGTGTAAGAGGGAAGTTAGAAAATTTAAGGCATTTGCTAAGGAGGTTATATTATGATAGCAAGATAGAAGATGTAGAAGTTGCTATTCATAGGATAAGGGCTTTGTTGAGCAAATTAGAATATGCGTCTCAGATTGATGAAATAAGAGGGTATGAGGGTTCAGGATCAGCTGAATATTTTTCTGTTTTTAAATATATGATTAAAAATGAAGAATTTGAATTTAATGGTCGCACAAAGAGACCGCCTAAAGATGCTATAAATGCAATGTTATCCTTTGGGTATACTATGTTATCAAATATAGTAAATACATATCTTTATATTGTGGGG
>CAYREJ010000233.1:0-4398 GCA_964423235.1 uncultured Acidobacteriota bacterium
AAATCAGTGTGCTTTGTGATAACTTTGTGTCCTTTGTGGTTAAAAAATATAATCTTTAAATAGAATAATGGATCCTCAAAGCAATAATTTTGTAGAAAACTGACCAGATACTTATTATTTTATCGCTAAACTCACCAACCCATAATAAAATAATAATTCAATGATAACTTGCTGATAAACAAACAAATCAATCTTTTATTACATCAATCTTGATAAAACAACCCAAAAATCTCCTATCACGCAAATTCCCACCCCAAAAAGAAGGAATATATCCTTTTTCTGATGAAACTTTAATCCTATAAAAAAATTTATTCTTTATTCTCCATAATCCTTTAATACCATTAAAGGAAACTTCTTTCTTTTGACCAGAAATCATTACTATATCTTTATATTCTTTTCCTAATTTTACTCGGATGTGGTTATTATTTGCTAATCCATTTTCTATATAAACAATAATTTTCTTTGGCTGATAATGAAGTTCCATTATAAATTCCAATTCACTTTTTCCCGGTATCCAAAATCCACCATTTTCCGGAAGATAAAAATTATCATTAAGAAAATAAAGATAATATTTAGGCGGATCCCCAAAAGGGATATGAAAAGCATGAGGATTCACATTTGTTGAAAGATTTTCTACCATTGTCATTTCAGGAGGAAAGTATTTAAAAGGAAAATACTTTGCGTGGGTGGAAGGGAAAAAAGAAGAATAGAATATGTTTATTACAATTTGACCAATCAATATAGCAGAAGTTAGAAAATTAATAACAGCAGCTCGGATAGATATTTTTTTTGGAATGAGCAAAAAGAATAAAGGATAAATATTCATAAAATATCTATTTCCTAAAGTACCACCACCACCATAGTAATTATGCGGAATCAAACCAGTATAGCCAATAATTTCTATAAAAATTAATGTAAAGGCGATTAAAGAAATATTATCTTTCTTATTGATAAGGAAATAAAGGAGAATAAAAAAACTGGGAATATAATATAAGAAAATCCCGGAGAACCTCCCGACAAAAAAATAAAAGATATTTAAAAAAAAGATTTTAGGATTAATATAATAATCCTCCCAATAATTTTTAGCTGTGTGGGACACTCCGAGGTTATCAAAAGTAGCTGATGGACTAATAAAAGGAAGATTCCCATAAAAAGTTTTTCTTTCGCCACCCATAAAATTCCAATCCCCTGTGAATATATAATAAGAGCTAAAAAAGAGTCCAAATATTATCAAATAAACTATAGCTGATAAAAACAAATCTTTCCATCTCTTTTCTAAAAGTAGCATAATGCCTAAGGGAATAATTAAAATAAAATTTGGCGGTTTAGAGCAAGCTGCTAATGCAAATGAAAATGAAGAAAATAAGCAACTTTTAGGACTTATTAATAATCTATGAATAAAAGAAATATTAAGTTCCTTTGGATGCTCTTCCTTCAAATACCTATAAGACCAAAATAATAATCCAATAAATACAGTTGAAAAATTGAAAATTTCAGGCGTCATCCATATTAAATAAGCAATCGATACTGAGCAAAAGAAAAAGATTAATGTCCATATTAAGGCTTTGGAGAAATCATTAAATTTTCTAATCAGCCAAATATTCGCTATATACAAAGATAAAAAAGCTAAAATGATATTGAATAAGAGAATTCCCCTTTCTTCTAAGATTGCAAAAAAGGGGGCTGCAATTAACGGATAAATTATAGATTTTGCATAATACAATTGATCATTGCTGGAACCTCTCTTCAGAAAAATACCCTGCGGTCCACTGGGATATTTTTCCATTATTCTTACTAAATCTTTCTGCTCATAAACTATATCCTTATCATATATTAAACTTTGAGTTATAGCTAAATATGTAGCTTCATCACTTAAAAAACCTCTGAATTTTATAAAAGGTAATCTTAAAGTAAGAATCGAAAAAAATAAAAATGAGAAAATCAAAATGATAATAATCCGACTTTGCTTATAATTAATCATTACTTCCTCAATTTCCTTCTATCTTTAAATCTTAAAGTAATTCCAATCTTATCAAAATATTCAAGCAAAGGGATAGCATATTTTCTGCTAACTCCTGCTATCTCCTTAAATTGGCTAACTGTTATCTCGCCTTTATCTTTTAAAAATTGAATTAATTTATTTTTTAGTTCTTCAATAGCCCTCCTATTATAAATTAAATCTGAACTAATTCTAATTAATTCTTCTTTGTTCAAAAGAAAATATAATATTTTATCCGATTTAGAAACATTACCAATTTTGGCTTTTGTCTCTTCCCAGGAAGGTGGAGTAAAACATTTTTCATTATAAATTTCCAATATCTTCTCTATTATTTTTTTTTCTTCTTCTTTCAATTCATAAACAAAAGAATTTATTTTCCAGTATTCTCTATCACTTGAGATGCGACCTTCATTTATCAATTCTTTAATTGCTGCTTGGAATACTTCTGAACTTATATTAGGAAAATATTGTGATTTTAATCGCGATTTTTGTATCCCCGCTTCTAATGGATTACTCTCTTGAAAATTCTTAATACATTCTTCTATACTTTTTTTTAAAACTGATAATCCATTCCTGCTTATTAAATATTCTTTAGAAGATTCTACAGGAAAAATTTTTTCTCTTCCTTTAAGATTCTCCAAAATTATTTCTTTAGCATAGCCTATCTTTTTTGAAAGATAAGAGATGCTTAATCCTTCCTCCCCTGCTTCTTCAATCCAATATATTACTTTATCCCATAAATCTAAATTGATAAATTTTTCTAATTTTTCTCTAAAAATGGGGAAATATTTTTTCCTGATTTTTTCTTTTGATAAGTCAAGAACAGAGCCACCACCAATCGTAAACATAGGAGACAAAGTTCTGATAATGAATCTATCATCAGGCAAAATAACAGTAGGTGATAACAATTCAATCTGACATAAAAACTCATATTGATCGATATCATGAATGCTCCTAATTAAGCATTGGCTTTCAGAAGTCCCATGAAAGAATCTAAAAAGAGTTTGCTTTTTAAATTCTTCTAAATAATTTTCAAAAACAATCAATTTCGCTTCAACCAAATTAGAAATCAGAAAAGAATTCGGTATTCCTACGATATCCCCGCGATTTAACTCTTCTTTATCTAAATAAGCTAAATTAATAGCAACTCTTTCTCCAGCATATGCTTCTTCTCGGTCTTCCTTATGAACTTGAATATTTTTTGCCTTCGTTTGCATGCCTTTTGGAAATATCTCCAAAGATTGATTCTTTCTCACAATTCCTTCAAAAATAACCCCTGTAATTATTAGCCCAAATCCTTTCATTATAAATACACGGTCTATCGGTATCCGCAATAATTTTTCCTTCGGCTTGCCAATAATAAAATCCTTTAGCTTTTCTATCTCTACCTTTAGATTATCAATACCATTTTTCATTTCTGCACTTACCGGAATTACAGGACTATTTTCTAAAAATGTTCCTTTTAAAAAGCTTTTAATTTCTTCTTCCAAATCTGGGATTCTTCTTTCATCAATTAAATCTATTTTCGATAAAGCTATTATCCCCCTTTTTATACCAAGAAGTTCGCAAATTTGAACATGCTCTATCGTCTGAGGCTTAATCCCTTCATTAGCAGCAATTACTAATAACACAGCATCTATTCCTACCGCTCCAGCAATCATATTCTTAATGAATTTCTCATGCCCTGGAACATCTATAAAAGAAATTATATCCCCCTGTTTTGTTTTATAATTAGCAAACCCAATATCTATTGTAATGCCTCTTTCTTTCTCTTCTTTTAATCTATCTGGGTCTATACCAGTAATAGCTTTAACTATGGTTGATTTTCCATGGTCTATATGCCCAGCTGTTCCTATTATAAAATGCATTCCTGCAACTTCTTAAATTTTATAATTGTATAAGATAAATATCACAAAAGCAAGGAATAGAATGTTTAGAGTTTATAGAGTTTATAGAGTTTATAGAGTTTATAGAGTTGAGAGTTTGTAGAGTTCCACAATTTATAACCATTTTGCTATTATAGCAACCATAATTGATACAGTTCACATATTTTACAGAAGTTATAGTTCAATAATTTCTTGCCTTTTAACTATTGAATCTTGGAAAATTGATTAAATATCAATATTATCTAATTGCTATCTATTTTCACTCAATTAGGTAAAAATAAAAATTTTGATGAAAATCATTGAGGAACTCTCAACTCTATAAACTCTATAAGCTCTTTTCTGTGTCTCTGTGGTGAATTTGACTTATATTTAGCCACAGATTAACACAGAAGGACACAGAAATGTTAATTCCTAAATAAGAAATAGATTATAGAAAAATTTTTCTGTGAGATTCTGTGCAATTCTGTGGCTAAAATTCATTATAATTCTATGCCTGAAACTCTTTGACAGCAA
>CAYREJ010000234.1:0-4381 GCA_964423235.1 uncultured Acidobacteriota bacterium
ATAAAAATTTGAATTGCTTAAATTATATATTAAATAAGAATAATTTGATGGACATTCCCCCTTAATGGTGCTATTAAAAATTTTAATAACTGCTGCATTATTATAAATTAAATAATTTTGAGATGGCTTCCCGGATAATAAGCTATTTGAAATTAACAGATTTGAAGAGGAGTATAAATATATTCGTTTAAGATTAAGCAAGTCAGCATAATTTATTTTAGCTTCTCCAGAAAGCTGAATTTCCCAAACACTTTCATTGTTAATAGATTTCATTATTACTGGATTAATAGAGCTTCCTTGAATTTCCAAATATCCACCAGTATTAACAGATATGATGCTATTATTATTTACATATACACAAGTTCCCTCTTTTATTGTTAAATGCGAAATAGTAAGATCCCCTGTTATATGATAGCATTGATTGGGACCCCAAGTCTCATCATTAATAGAACCTGATTTTTCTGTACATGAAGATATATCTGCTAAATCATCTAATGATACTTCTTGTGAATAATCGCTTTCTTGATATGGTTCATTTATTATTGAAATTACTGAAATAAATATTTTGCAAGAATTCATTATTTTATATGAAGGAATAGTATATGATGTGCTGGAAATTATAGCTGAGCTATTATAATAATTTCTATTAGAAGCTCCCCAAAAAACTATATATCCATCAGGATTTAAGCCTGATTGCGGAGGATCCCAAGATACAATTATGCTATTATTATCTAAATATGCTGAAACATTAATTGGTGGATATAGCATATCTGATGAGGATATTGAAAATGTTCCTTCCGATGACCAAATGGAACGCCTTAAATTATTATCTATAAATTGAATAGAATAATAAAGCTGTTGGATATCAGGATTTATTTTATTTAAAATACCTCTGCTTATCTTTATAGGAGAAACGCCACAAGGAAATTCACCACTATTTACTGAATTATTAACTGAACTTAATTCTGAGGGATATACATCTGCTATACCTGGCGATGTTCCTATGTAAATATTACAGAATATATCCCTTTTTTCGGTTTTATCATCCCATGAAATATTTCCAAAATCATAAGATATATTTATATATTTATTCAAAAATCGAACTGTGCTTTTAGCAATATCTGGCTGATAAGGAGCAGAATTAGGATTTTCTCCATAGCTGGGATCGGCTTCTTTATTATTAAAAATCAAAATATAATTCTGCTGTAATAATTGTTTTTCCTTTTTAGCAGGAGATGATGTTTCAGTAAAATTTAATAAAGCTTCTAAGTCACTATCATTGTCCAAATCTATAAGAGCGGAGCCGGAGATAAAATCTCCTCCATAATTTTCTTCAAAATAAGCGAAAGAGCCATCGCCGAGATTTCTGAAAATAGCCCCGGGTCCGGTAATTAAATAGCAAGGAGGATTTGGAGGATTATCGCATGATACCCAATAACCAGGGATTATTAAATCTATATCTCCATCATTATCAATATCTGAAGAATCTCCATTGCCATATCTAAAATCTTGCATCCCCGGAACTTTAAAATATTTTACTGCATCGTGCGTATCAAATGATCCATTTCCATTATTTTTATATATTTTTAAATTTGCAGAAAAGAAAGAAGCAATAATATCAATATCGCCGTCATTATCAAAATCTGCTGCTTGCATAGAAGATACAATTAAGTTAGGTTCCCATCTTATTATTTCAC
The DNA here is from genome assembly GCA_964423235.1 of uncultured Acidobacteriota bacterium. Lineage (GTDB taxonomy): Bacteria > Acidobacteriota > HRBIN11 > MFGW01 > MFGW01 > CAYREJ01. The sequence goes on from CAYREJ010000234.1 coordinate 1,698, forward strand.
CAGTCTGATTTTGATCTTCTACTGCATTAAAGGAACCCTTCCCATCATTTATATATGTAGTATTAAGAGGAGTTAAATTTTGCTGCTCATCTAATATAACTCCTGCTGAGATAATATCCGGAAAAGAATCATTATTTAAATCTGCTATTTTTAAACTTGCAATATAATAATTTTCTTTTAAAGAAATATCTCTGCTAAAGAAATTAAAATGGTAATTTCCATCTGCATCCTTATAGCTATTATTAATCCATAGGATAACTCCTTTTCCATAATTTCCGAATACTATATCTAAATCTCCATCTTTATCAATATCAGAGACTTCAGCTTGATAATAATCTTCGGGATAAGCAATAGCTTGTTCAAAGCTGCCATCTCCTTTACCTCTTAATATCCTCCATTCGGAAATATTGTTTTTAGAATAACAATAAACTATATCTAAAAAGCCATCTCCATCAAAATCTCTAAGGACTGGTTCCCCTATGCAATTTCCTGTAGGAGAAATAGAAGTAGCTGGCTGAAGTTCTCCTGAAATATTTTTTGATAATCTAATTTCAAAAGAGCCATCATCATTTACTCCTAATACTATTGCATCATTGAAACCATCTCCATTAACATCGCCAAAAGCTTCTTTAGTTGCGAAAATTGCTAATTTGCCATCTAATGAACCATTGGAGCTATATTGCAAATGAGGCTTCAAATCATAAACATACACATAATCACTACAATTAGTGCTTTCATCGCAAGCCGTTATTCTATAATCATAAGAATCAGATGAAGCATTATTAAAATTATCAAAGTAATAGCAATTTTCAATAGAACAATTGTTGGATGAAGGTGATATGATAGCAATTTCTGTATAATTATTTTCATTATGAATGCTTCTTGATATTTTATATTCTGCTAAATCAGGGACTTGAATATTTTGCCAAATTATTAAATTGCTTGCAGTGGCTTCTTGTCCTTTAGATTCATATACTGGTTGCGGAGGCTCACTATCAAGTATACCAATGTCATCAAAATAAGCTGTTCTTATAATCGAACTATCATTATCGTGAATGATAAAAAGCCTATCTATTGACCCATATTCTTGCCATAGAGAATACCAATCGGAGCCGGCTGGCAATCTTAAGAAATGCCATTGTCCATCAGCAATTATTGCATTTTGATATTTTTTATTTACAAAATTTTCCATATACAATTCAGTTCCGGAAATTATATATATTAATTCTTTCTGCCCATCTCCAATACCTATCCCAATCATTTCAGGAGTGCTATCAATGCGAATAGCAAAGAATAATTCGCTTGTATGATTTAATTGAATGGGATTATGTGAGCCATCAGAAGTAAATATGTAAGTTTTCCAGGTATTGCCAGCTATCCGCAAAGAAGCAGAATCCCGATTAGAAGTGCTGCTATTTAGCGAAATATCAGGATTTAGGTCTTGTTGTCCAGCAAGCCCATTATAAGGAATAAGAGCCGGAAGCCCTTGTTCAAAATCATTTATAAATGCTTCAAATTCATCTTTTCTAATTACCTTTATTGATTTGCTTTTAATTCTTCCATCGGAAGTTATTCCTTCTATATTAATAATATTATCCCCATCAGATAATAAAAATTCGCTTTCCCAATTTCCTTGCTGTGGATAAATAACTTCTGAATTTATATGAATTTCTGTAATATCGGAAGAACTCTTACCTTTTATATTAATTCTTTCTTGATTTGTGATAGTAGAGTCTGCTGGTGAAATAACGATAAAATCGGGCTCAGAATTATTTATTCTTATTATTCCCTCTTGTTGGTTTTTAGAATTTTTATATTTAATAATGGCAGTATGTATATATTCACCATCCGAAGCTATGTCACAATCATTGATTTTCATATCTTTTTTCTTGCATCCATCCCAAGGAATAAGTAAAGTAAATTCAGTATAACCATTCGGATTCATTGCAATTTGCCCTTGAGCTTGCCATATTTTATCGCTTTTATTTAAGCTTGATTTAGTATTATTTTCTTCTGAAGCTCTAATTTCAATGCGCCATAATATGGGTGCATTTCCTTTTGGATTATCAGTAGATACGATAGCGTGCAAAGAAAAAACAATATTATCATTTATTCCATCATTATTAGGTGAAAACTCTTCAGGTATGGCTTTATAAAATACAAAAATAATTTCAGCATCTTCATCTGCTAAACATATCTTTTGAGTAAAAATAAATAGAAGAATTAGCAAAAAATAATGCATCTTTTTCATAATAGATCCTCCTTTAATATAATTTTATTAAAAAATTTATGTAGTAAAGATATAAAGATAATTTTAAAAAAATCTGGATCTGGTTTAATATAGTCAATTTGGATTTCATCTCCCGATGTAGGGCAAAATTTATGGTGAGCAAAAAGAAAAGCAGAACCTATAAATATAATTAGCGATAGATAGAAATTATCATACCTATCTCCAAATTTTTAGATTTAATATTTAATTAAATCATAAATTTTTACCTTTGTCAATAGGAATTGGATATAATTAAAAAAATTTTTTTCAGGTCCTTTCAGCTACTATTGCAATAAATATAAAGCCTTTTTCTTATGCTTGTTTATCCTTTCTTAATTTCTTATTATTTTATTGCGAGTAGGGGAGTTTAGAGAGTTCCTTGCAAAGACGCAAAGAAAAGAAATTGAGAAGTTAG
>CAYREJ010000235.1:0-3272 GCA_964423235.1 uncultured Acidobacteriota bacterium
CACAAAGCACACAAAGTTTTTTCTATAAAATATATCTTTCTTTGTGATCTTTGTGGTTTCTAATCTTTTTGCCATTGGCTTTGCTTTTAGCATTTGGAATAAACTGACTATTTACAACCTCCTTTTCATTCGCCCTTTGCGTGCATAGTTAAGTTATTTTTTCACGCAAAGCTCGCAAAGTTCGCAAAGATCATCTTCTTTTCCTAACTTCCTAACTTCCTAGCTTCCTAACCTCTTAACTTCCCATCATGGGCTATGAGTCATGGCTCATAGGTCATATAACCCATGACCCATGACCCATAACCCATAACCCATAACCTATAGCCTAATTACCTTGACTTTACTTATACCTATTGTTAAAATTCAAATACATTTTTATTAAATATGCAAGATGAATATGCTTTTGAAAATCCTATTGTAGATTTAGAAAAAGAAATAGAAGCTTTAGAAATTTATTCTGACAATCCTAAAGTTCAAGAAAAAATTCAGCGTCTGAAAAGAAAATTAATCCGTTTTAAGAAAGAAATTTATTCTAAATTAACTCCTTGGCAAATTGTATTAGTAGCCCGACATCCTAAAAGACCTTATACATTAGATTATATAAATTTAATTTTTGATGATTTTATAGAGCTTTATGGAGATAGGAGATTTGGAGATGATCCTGCTATTGTAGGCGGGATAGCATTTTTAGATGGGATGCCAGTAGCTGTTGTGGGTCATCAAAAAGGAAGAACAACAAAAGAGAAGATGTATAGGAATTTTGGTTCTCCTCATCCGGAAGGGTATCGGAAGGCATTGCGGATAATGAAGCTTGCCGAGAAATTTCATAGGCCAGTAATAACTTTTGTTGATACGCCGGGAGCTTATCCGGGTGTTGGAGCAGAAGAGAGAGGACAAGCAGAAGCTATTGCTTATAATTTGAGAGAAATTTACAATCTGAAGATTCCTATAATAGTTTGTATAATAGGAGAAGGTGGAAGTGGCGGTGCTTTAGCTATTGCTGTTGGGGATTCTATTCTTATGATGCAATATGCCATTTACTCTGTTATTTCGCCTGAAGGGTGTGCTGCTATTTTATGGCGTGATCAAGAAAAGAAAAAAGAACCAGCAGAAAATCTTCATCTAACTGCCGATGATTGGAAAAGATTCAATCTCATTGACGAAATTGTTGAAGAGCCATTGGGAGGGGCTCATTCTGACCCGGAAGAAGCTGCAAGAATCTTAAAATCTTATATTCTCAAAGAATTAAATAAATTATCTATGCTTTCAATTGAAGAATTGCTTAAAAGAAGATATGAAAAATTTAGAAAAATGGGCGTATATCAAGAATTATAATCCTGATATTATTTAATATGAAATTAAATCTTGGAATTTTATTTGGCGGGCGTTCCAGTGAGCATCAAATATCCATATTATCGGGCTCATCTATAATTAAGAATATTGCAAAGGGAAAATATAATATATTTCCTATTTTGATTGATAGAGATGGCAAATGGTTCTTGATTAACTTTGACGAAAAAAGCTCTTCGCTAAATTTTAACGAGAAATATGAAATAAAGTATATATATCCCAATTCACAAAAAATAAAAACTGAGAAGGGAGAGGAGATAAAAATTGATGTAATCTTTCCTGCACTTCATGGACCATATGGAGAAGATGGAACAATTCAAGGGATGTTGGAAATATTAAATATTCCTTATGTGGGATGTGGAGTTTTAGCATCATCTTTAGCAATGGATAAGATATCTACTAAAAGAATTTTATCTTATTGCCGATTGCCTGTTGCACCTTTTTTGGCTCTTTTTTATTATCAATGGGAAGAAAATTATAAATTAATAATACAGAAGGTTGAGAATAAGTTTAAATATCCGGTATTTGTAAAGCCTTCAAATTTAGGTTCCAGCATAGGAATTTCTAAAGCTCACAACAGAGAAGAATTGATAAAAGGGGTTGAATTGGCTAAAGATTATGATGATAGAATCATTATAGAAAAAGGTATTGATGCAAGAGAGATAGAATGTAGTGTTATGGGGAATAAAAAACCAATTGCTTCTATACCGGGGGAGATAATCCCTGCTCAAGAGTTTTATAATTATAAAGCAAAATATGAGGACCCGAATACAAAATTGCAGATTCCTGCTCTTTTATCTAAAAAAGAAATGAAGAAGGTTCAAGATTTATCCATAAAAGCTTACCTTGCTTTGAATTGTAAAGGCTTAGCGCGTGTTGATTTTTTAATGGATAAAAATAATCATAAATTTTATATAGGCGAGATAAATACTATACCTGGTTTTACAGAATTTAGTATGTATCATCGCTTATGGTCTTTATATGGTATTTCATTCACAGAATTATTAGATAGATTAATTAGTTATGCTTTGTCAAAGAATGCCTGAATGGGTAAACATTAGCTTTTAAGGTTTATGCCTTTTTGTGAATTAAAAAATCTCACTCAAAAGTACTAAGTGGTAAATAAGCTGCTATCCTGTTTTAATATTAAGAGAAGATGTTTTTATAATTTCTAATAAATTATGAAGAATTTTTGCGCTTGCTCCCCATATCATTATATTTTTATAAAAATAACAATAAGTTATCATCGGTTTGCCTTGCGCAATAATGATTTCTTTATGAGGTTCCTGCAGTAATAAATTTTTTAATGGAATATAAATTACATCTGCAACTTCTTGCGAATTTATTTTTAAATTAAAATTTTCTTTTACTAAACCGATATAAGGGCGAATTAAAAATTTTGTTATTGTAATTATATCATCTAATTCTCCAATAATTTTAATAAAATTTTTATTTATGCCTAATTCCTCTTTCAATTCCCTTAAAACTGTTTCTTTAGTATTCTTATCTTCTTTTTCTTTCATCCCGCCGGGAAATGATATTTCACCTTTATGGTATTTGACTAAATTGGTTCTTTTTATAAATAATATTAAAAGATCATTATCTTTTTCAATTAAAGGTATTATTACAGATGAAAGCGTAAAAGCTTTTGAATAAATTTTCTTAGGCTTGTATTTGGAAATTTCTTTAATTAAAAGAATTTTGGTATAATTATTTTCTAATTTCATTAATAATTTTATTTTAACAGGATAAAATAAAAATGAAAATATGCGTTATTTTAGCAGGCGGTGAAAGCAAGCGAATGGGCTTTGATAAAAGGAAGCTTATGGTCGGTGAAAAAAATATTATTGAATATGAAGCTGATAGATTAAAAAAAAACAATTTTGGAGTTTATGTTAGTGGCTTTTTATTGCCCAATAGGG
>CAYREJ010000235.1:3297-4323 GCA_964423235.1 uncultured Acidobacteriota bacterium
TGAAGATAAAATAAAAGGGCGTGGTCCTCTTATGGGGATTTATTCGGCTTTGCAATATTTAAAAAGTAGTTTTGTTGCAATAAGTTGCGATTCTCCTTTCTTTAATATTAAATTGCTAAATTTGTTTATGTCCTATGATTCTTATGATGTAGTATTAGCAAGAATAGCAGGGAAAAGGCAATATTTTCCTGCTTTTTATAGTATTAATTGTTTGGAAGAAATTGATACTTTATTAAAGAATAAAATTTTTAGTATCAAAGAACTTTGTGAGAGGGTGAAAATATTAGAAATAAAAGAAGAAAGAATAAAAAAAATTGATAAAGAATTATTGAGTTTTGCAAATTTAAATACGAAGGAAGATATAGAAGAGATGAATAGAAAATTGCAAATGAGCAATTTACAATATGAGATAAAAATAAATTATCTATAGATTTTATAGAGCAGGAATTTCTCAGGAGTTTCAAAAGGGAGAATAGGTGCAAAGATATATGATGGAGAAATTTTTTTTAAAATTTAATAAAAAGGTATTGAAAAAATTAAAAGATAGTATTATAATATGACTGAATTTTTATAATTAATTTTTATTCTAATAATTAGAATATATGATAACAAAAGAAAAAGATTTTAGAAGCAAAGAGGATTTTTCATATTTAATAGGGGAGGTACCCAAGTGGACAAAGGGTGCAGACTGTAAATCTGTTGCCGAAGGCTTCAGAGGTTCGAATCCTCTCCTCCCCACCATCAAAGGGATGAAGAAGGATGTAAGCGGGAATAGCTCAATAGCAAGAGCATCAGCCTTCCAAGCTGAGGGTTGCGGGTTCGAGTCCCGTTTCCCGCTCCAGATAGAGTGCCCATGTGGCTCAGTGGCAGAGCACTTCCTTGGTAAGGAAGGGGTCACCGGTTCAATCCCGGTCGTGGGCTCCATATTAAAAAAATTAAATAAATCTTCTGATACCTTTTTAAAGCAAAATGCTTTAATGGGTATACAAGAAAGGAGGTAAGAAAAGAGATGGCAAAGGAGAAATT
>CAYREJ010000236.1:0-4310 GCA_964423235.1 uncultured Acidobacteriota bacterium
TATGGGTTATGGGTCATGGGTCATGGAGTTTAGCAAATTAAAAGATCTCACTCTAATCACCTATAACCTATCACCTATAACATTGATATAAAATGAATAAATTACTAAAATGGATTTTGAAAGCAAAATTGAGATGGAGCTTTATATGAAAGCGATGATTTTAAAAAAATATGAAAAAATAGAAAATAATCCTTTGGAAGAGATAGAGAAAGATTTACTTGAGCCTTCTTTTGGAGAAGTAAGAATAAAGATAGAGGAATGTGGGATTTGCCATACTGATTTACATGTTATAGAAGGGGAATTGAAGCATAAAAGATTACCTATAATTCCGGGGCATCAAATCGTAGGAATAGTTGACAAGATAGGTGAAGGAGTTTCTTCAATTGTAAAAGGTGCCAGAGTAGGAGTAGGATGGCTGTATAACTCTTGTGGCAAGTGCGAATATTGTCTTAAAGGAAAAGAAAACTTGTGTGATAGTCCTATGTTTACTGGTTATGATGTAGATGGAGGTTATGCTGAATATGCTATAGCAAAAGAATCTTTTGCTTATCCGATCCCGGAAGATTTTTCTAATGAAAAAGCAGCTCCTTTATTATGCGCCGGAATTATTGGATATCGTTCCTATAAAATTAGTAATGTGAAAGAAGGAGAAAATTTAGGATTAATTGGCTTTGGAGCTTCTGCTCATATAGTTTTGCAGATAGCTAAATATTTTCATTGTAATATTTATGTTTTCAGCAGGTCAGAAGAGCATAAAGAATTAGCCATAGAATTAGGAGCAAATTGGGTAGGCAATCTTGAAGAAGAACCTCCAATTAAGCTTGATTCAATTATAATTTTTGCACCGGTAGGAAAATTCTATATTAGAGCATTAGAATTATTGAAGAAAGGTGGAACTGTTGTAAGTGCCGGAATTCATATGAGTCCAATTCCTCAATTCCCGTATGAGCTTCTTTATTTTGAAAAATCTATGAGAAGCGTTGCCAATAGCACAAGAGAAGATGCAAAAGAATTATTAAGTTTAGCACCTAAAATTCCTATAAAAATTAAAACTGAAACCTTTTTATTAAAAGAAGCAAACATCGCCTTGCAATTACTTAAGCAAGGGAAAATCAATGGTGCAGCTGTTTTACATATTGCATAGGTATGTTCGTTATTTGATATTGATTTATTAAAGTATTAGCGATTGGGTTATAGGTTATGGGTCATGGGTCATGGGTAATAGGTGATGGGTCATGGAAGATAAGAAGTTAGGAAGTTGGGAAGATAGGAAGATAGGAAGTTGGGAGGATAAGAAGATAGGAGGTTAGGAAGATAGGAAATCTACCAACTTCCCGACCCATGACCTATAACCCATAACCCATGACCTAATACATTAAATTGACATATTTTTTATTAAATGCTATAATTAAAATAAATAATAACCCATGAGATTTAATGATTATCCATATGTGAATATCTTAAGAAAACTTTGGAGGCAATATAAATTGGCGCTGCAAAAAAGTTTGATTAGTTATGAAGATATTGAGCAAGAAGCTTATGTAATTTTATTAACAAAAATGAATAAATGTCATTCAAAATCCCCTGTCGGAAGGGCATCTTATTTTAAGAAAATCTTGCTAAGCAGGATAAAAGATTTGATAAAGGAAAAAAAGCAAGAAAAGGATAAGCCTCATCTTACTGAAGCATTGGACTTAGAAATTTATAAAAATAAATTAACTGAAGAAGAATTTGATATATTGAGGAAATATTTTGATTTAGGTTTGACATTAAAAGAAATTGCAGAAGAAAAAAAAATTAGCATTTATAAAGTATGGTTTATTAAAGAAAGAGCTAAAAAAGAAATTATGCCTTATGAACTTACTCATTGGGAAACCATCGAAATATGGAAAAAAAGAAGGAAAGCTTATTTAAGGACCTGGAGGAAGCTACATCCTAATTATTATAGACATTGGAGGATGCAAAAAAAAATAGCTCTTAATATATATTAAAATAAAAATAAATCGATTGGAGGTAAAGATGAAAAAACATTTATTATCTATTTTTATTTTAGCCATAGCAAGTTTGTTTTATGCTCCTAATTGTTTGGTTGCAGGGACATTCACTCAAACTCCAGTTCTTAACATTGTTCCGATAAATATAAAGGACTCACCCATAGAAATTCTTAAGATTGATTTTATAGAAGGAAATTGCTGCCAAATTATTTTAGAAAATAAAGGAGAAAAGGAAATAGATGGTGGAATTTTAAAAGGGATAATTTTTTCAAAGGATGAAAAAATTATAGGTGGGTTCGCTAAAATAATTTCACTAAATTTAAGAGAAAAAGCTCAGCAAAAGATAATTATAGATTGGAATAAGATAATACAAGCTAATGCTAATAATAAGATAATTTTATTTCCATTTAAAATATTCTTTAAAATGTATAATGAAGAAGGGGAACCCATTAATGATATAGTTTATTGGCAATTGAGGAAAGAATTATTGAGGCAGGTAGGAGCGAATAAGGATGTTAATTTATTAGGGGATTTAAAATCCAAAAAAGAAGCGGATAGTGAGCCTCAAAAGCCTCCGTTTGAATGGTGTAGAGAGTTATCTGCAGCTGATTGTGGCAACCCAATGATAAATAAAACTTGTAGATCGATGTCGGCTTGTGTATCAAGCTTCCAGTGTCAAGATACAACTGGCTACTGCTATTATACTTGCAAACCATCAGAGCAATGCTGTTGAATTATTTGCTAAACTTAGCACTATTGGATACATTTAGAATTAATTATTATAATTCAATTTCTGTGATTATATATTTTTTATCGCATTTTTTATATTTACAAATAGCTTCCTCAATTAACAATTTATTTTTGCTTATTGCCAGAGGCAATCTGTATATTTCCTTATCATTTTGCACTTCCTGCAATTTAAATAAGTTGGGTTTAATAAGGACCCCTTCATTATTATAAATCCCTACATTAAAAACTGCATTAATATGAGCATTTTTAGCTGTAATGCATATCACAGTATTATTATTCGGAAAATCAATTAGATGAACATCGCCTTCTATTTGCAATTTTGCTTTATTTTTTATTCTCCCTTCTTTATCAATAATAAATAAAATATTTTTTACTACCGCATAAATAATGTCATCTCTTATTTTTAAATGAGAATTTGGCTTATCTATAATGGAGTGCTGGATATCTTCTTTAAAATCTGAAATATCAATAGAATGCCATAAAGCTTTCCCTTTATCATTATAAGCGTGCAATAGATAATTTTTCGCATCGCCATTATCTGATGTTCCTAAAATATAAATTGAGCCTTTATTATCGATTCCTATATCTAATTCTGAAATGATTTCTTCCAAAGGGAGTATTTTTAATATTTCGCCATTTTCATTAGCTTTTATTATGTAATTGACAAAATCTTTTTGATAAATTCCATATCTAAAGCCATCATCTCCATATTTTGCCAAGAGCGGTTTCCATTTATCTTTTTCATTTTTATCAAAAATAACGAAATCCGTAATCTGTAAAGAAGGTAAATTTATCAAATGCGCAATACTATATGCTTTAGAATCATTAGGAGAATGATATCTTCCCACAATTAAAAGATTTTGGTTATCTATTAAATCTGTTTTTGAGAATCCTCTAAAAGTAGAATCCTTTGGCACATCATATTTGGTTATTTCTTTTATACTTTGTGGATAAACTAACAAAGGATAAATTAATAACAGAGTTAAAATTATTTTTTTCATCTCTATCTTAAAATATAGAGTGATTTTTTTTTTTGCAATGATTGAAGATTACGGAGCTTATATAGTTCGTAGAGTTTATAGAGTTTGTAGAGTTGTGAGTTTATAAAGTTCCATCACAATGATTAGGAATTGGGAATTGGGAATTGGGAATTAAGGATTAAATAAAATATTTAAGCTAAAAAGTATTGAAATGGTGGAACTCTCAACTCTACAAACTCGAATTGAGTTTATAGAGTTTGTAGAGTTGAGAGTTTATAGAGTTCCACAAATTCTACCTGTCTCTGATAATAAAAAGAATATTTTAGAAAGAATTATCGATTTCTTTTATTATTAGCGAAATGATGGAAAATGAATAATAATAATTAATAATCAACATGAATTGAAATAATGAAACTATAAGCTTTATTAACTTTAATCTAATTCATAGAGCTGAAAATTTATAGATGAGCGCAGATTATAAGTATTTTGCAGGAGGCTAATCTTATTGAAGAGATAATTGAAGCAATAAAGGTAAGAAATGGTGGAACTCTCAACTCTACAAACTCTATAAACTCTATAAACTCTA
>CAYREJ010000237.1:0-4295 GCA_964423235.1 uncultured Acidobacteriota bacterium
ATTATTTACCATTATCAGTTTTTAATCATTGCTCTAACAATAAAATAATAATTTATTCTCTTATATTATAACTACCTCTTATCTTTTATTACTTACTTCTTCCCCATTACTTATCCCATTTCTTCTATTATCATTAACCTATCATTTATCACCTATAACCTACTACCCATTACCTATCACCCATCAACCATAACCTTTAATCAATCATTCCTTATAAATGATCATCTTCAGGTAAAGAGGTAGAATTAGTGGAACTCTACAAACTCTCAACTCTATAAACTCTATAAACTCTCAGACATTGCCTTCCCTTGCAGGAAAAGTAATAGATAATCCGGACCGCCAGCTTTTGAATCGGTGCCAGACATATTAAATCCTCCAAATGGATGCACTCCTACCATCGCTCCGGTGCATTTTCTATTTATATACAAATTCCCACAATGAAATTCTTTCTTCGCTTTTATTATTTTCTGCCTATTTAATGTAAATACTGAACCTGTTAAGCCATATTCCGTATTATTAGCAATTTTGATTGCTTCATCATAATCTTTCGCTTTAATTACACTCAATACCGGTCCAAATATTTCTTCTTGTGCTAATTTGTCATCCGGTTTAACATCTATAAAAATAGTTGGCTTAATAAAATATCCTTTGCCATTAGCTTTTTCTCCTCCAAACAATAATTTATTTTCTCTTTTGCCATACTCAATATAATTTAGAATTTTTTCTTCAGCTGATTTATTAATCACAGGTCCCATAAAGTAATTTTCTACTGCAGGTCCAACCTTTATATCATTAACTTTTTCTAAAAGCATATTTATAACCTTGTCATAAATTTTTTCCACTATTACCAATCTTGAGCAAGCAGAGCATTTTTGTCCTTGATAGCCGAATGCTGATGCGATAGTAGCATTGGTTGCTTGTTCTAAATTTGCATCTTCATCTATGATTATTACATCTTTACCGCCCATTTCTGCTATGACACGCTTTAACCAAATCTGATTAGGTTGAATAACAGAAGCCAATTGAAATATTCTCAACCCTACATCTTTTGAACCTGTAAAAGCTATCATCCTTACTTTGGGATGAGAAACTAAAGCATCGCCTATTGAACCTCCAGGTCCGGTAATAAAATTTAAAACTCCTGCCGGTAAACCTACTTCTTCCATCAATTCAACAAATTTATATCCTATCACCGGAGAATCACTTGCTGGCTTCAAAACAACTGTATTCCCTGATACTATTGCAGCAACCGACATCCCTAATAAAATGGCTAAAGGAAAATTCCACGGCGGTATTACCGCTACTACTCCTAATGGAATATATTGATATTCGTTATATTCATTGGGATAAGAAATTATGTTCTCGCTCCGCGATAATCTTATCATTTCCCTTCCATAATATTCTAAATAATCAATTGCTTCTGCTACATCTGCATCAGCTTCTGCCCAATTTTTACCTACTTCATAAACTTGCCACGCTGCCATTTCAAATTTTCTTTTTCTTAATAATTGAGCTGCTTTGAATAAATACAATGCTCTTTCTTCAGGAGGATAAAATCTCCACTCTTCAAAAGTTTCATAAGCCGCCTCCACCGCTTCATTGATTTCTTTTATGCTTCCTTTTTGCATTATACCTACAATCTCATCTTTGTTTGATGGATTATAAGAATAAAATTTCTCATCCAAGTATTTTTTCTTCCCTTTTATAACAATAGGATACTCTTGATTCAGCTGCCCTGAAATTTCTTTTAAAATAGATTGAAATCTTATCTTGTTTTCTTCCTTTGCAAAATCTGTAAATGGTTCATTGCGAAATTCTTCAATCATATTTACCTCCTTAAAATATTTTTTAGTAACCTAATGAGTATATGAGATTTTATCACTAAAACCCTAAGATACAAAATGCAATTGGGGATTGGGAATTGGGAATTAAGAGATAAGAATTAAATAAACTTTTCTTTAATTTTTCCAAAATAGGAAGAATATAATTTTAGAAGATAATAAATTTTAGAACTCTCAACTCTAAAAACTCTAAGAACTCTAAAAACTCATATATGTGTCTCTGTGGTGAATTTATTTGCGATGCTTGATAATTATTCTAATAGATGCGATTTGGAAAATTATGTACTGCAAAATATTATTTAATGCGTATTCGCCCTAATTTCCAATTCCCAATTCCCAATCCCCAATTCCTAATTCCCAATTCCCAATTCACCTTTTCCTATCGCTAGTAAAATCCTCTTCTGTAATATTTTTACTTTTTCTTCCAACATCCGGTAATCTTTATCCTTGTAATCTAAATTTAACATCAATTCCAAATAATTATCTAATGCAAGCGATAAATTCCCTTTCGATTCTAAATAGTTTCCATATTCTATCATCAATAATTTTATTTTATTATAATCATCACAACTCTCTTTTGTCCTATTTATATAGAACTTTGTTTTATAAAATTTATCCAATTTTAAGTAAATTTTGCTTAACAAAGAATTAATATCGCAAGCATAATTCAATTCTACATCTTCTTTGTGAAGATCTTGCAATTTGATTATTAATTGATTTAATTCTTCAATAGAAAAAGATTCCCTCGCAAGATTTTTCTCAATTTTAGAAATTTCTGAAGATATTTTATAAGAATTATTTGCAGAAGGGTATGCCAAAGCATTATTTAAAACTTTTTCAAAACTAATCCATTTATAATAATTCATTAATAAAATTACAAAAGATAAAATAATTACCGCAATAAAAAGCTTTCTATAGAGGGGCATCTGTACATATTCTTTTTTCCTGTCTTCGTGTAATTTATTACCTAATGCTTTTGTTAAATTAGTTGAAATTTCATAGGTTTTAGGCTCTGAAGGAATGAATTCAGTTATATTATCAATAGCTTCTTCATTGGAAGGATCAATTTGCAATATTTTCTTTGAGTAGTAAATCGAATCTAAATAATTACCTATATCTTTATTTAGTTTCATCAGTTTAATTAAAACTGAAATATTATTAGGTTCCCTTTCTAATTTTGATTTATTATCAAATAAGAGTTTTTCAGCACTTTCATTGTGAATATATAGCCCTTTATTTTCCTTAATATCATTGATGTAAATATCTAAACCTTCAAAATTTGCTTCTAATTTTTTTAGTATCTGGAATAGAAAAAGAGCTTTTTTATAATTTTTAGAATAAAATTCTCTTCTCGCAATATCAAATAACTCTTTAGAGCTGATCTTTTCAATTTGCTCAGCAGATAACTTGGGATCTATAAAAAATATAGAAAGAATTTCATAAGGCTTAAAGGAACCTAAAGAAGCAATAAATGGTTCCAATTCTTCTAAAGCAGATTCAGCATTCTCATATCTTTCATCCGGATTCTTTTTAAGCATTTTTTCAATAACTCTTTCTAAGAGGGGATTAATATTTGGTAGATGATAAAATATAGGCTCGTGATTATCAGAAAGTATTTTATGAACATCCCAAGGTTTCTCGCCACAATAGAAAGGGTGTTTCCCGGAAATCATTTCATAGGCAATTATACCCAATGAAAAAATATCCGTTCTTTTAGTCAAAGGTATTTTTAGGATATGCTCCGGAGCAAAATATAAATCTGAAAAGGGAGTTTCAGCACATAAGAAATAATTAAAGGAATCAGAATTATCCGGATAAGCAAAATCTTGAATTTTAATAATTCCTGTAGAAGAAGATAAAATAAGATTAGGTTTCAAATGTCCGTGAATAATTCCTCGTGAGTGAGCTTGAGATAAGCCAATGAGTATTTCTTTTATAATTATAGCTGCTATATCTTGAGGAAGTCTTTTTGTTTTATTAAGTAATTCCCTTGAATTTAAATAGTCAAGATGTTCTATAACTTGATATATGATATTATTATCTAAATATCCATAATCTAATAGTGAAACTATATGGCTGCTTCGTATCGTGTAAAGATATTTTAATGTCTTCAATAATATATTTCTGGAGGCTTCGTTTGAAGTTAATGTATGATTGAAGATTCTTATTTTTACGAAAAGTTTATCATTTTGAATATGGCGAGCTAAAAACAATTCCCATTTGGAAGTTTTTTTTAACGATTTAATTATTTTGTAATGTTTCACTTCCATTAAGCGATACCGAATTTAGATTATCATAATTTAAATATCATTTCAAATTAATTTCACGCAAAGAGCGCAAAGGTGATAGGTAATAGGATATAGGTTATAGGTTATAGGTTATAGGTGATAGGTGATAGGTTATAGGGAATAGGTTATAGGGAATGTGGAATAGGTTATAGGGGATAAAGTGAAT
>CAYREJ010000238.1:0-4282 GCA_964423235.1 uncultured Acidobacteriota bacterium
ACTCAATAAACTCAAATCGAGTTTATAGAGTTAATAGAGTTGAGAGTTTGTAGAGTTCCACCAATTCTACCTCTTTGCCTGTAGATGATCATTTATAAGGAATGATTGAATAGAGTAAATCAATGGAAAAAGCATATAATAAGATATAAAGGTAAGAAATTGTGGAACTCTATTAACTCTACAAACTCTATAAACTCAACAAACTCAAATAGAGTTTATAGAGTTTATAGAGTTGAGAGTTTGTAGAGTTCCACCAATTCTACCTACTATCTCCTGCTTCATTCACTTTATCCACTATAACCTATCACCTATAACCTATCACCTATAATCTTTGCGAGCTTTGCGCCTTTGCGTGAAATAATTATTTGAATATGCACGCAGAGTACACAAAGAATAAATAACTTTTTACCTTTCACCTCTTACCTCTCACTTCTCACTTTTTTAATTGACTTAGCTCAAAAATTCTTATATCCTTATTATAAGATGAAGTTTTTTACTATAGCAATTATTTTTATTGTTTTCAATTTTTTAATTGCTTTCACTGAAGAAATAGAAAATTATAATTCTT
Organism: uncultured Acidobacteriota bacterium; assembly: GCA_964423235.1. Taxonomy (GTDB): domain Bacteria; phylum Acidobacteriota; class HRBIN11; order MFGW01; family MFGW01; genus CAYREJ01. The sequence goes on from CAYREJ010000238.1 coordinate 569, forward strand.
ATTACAACAATAATCCTTTGATTAATATAAATGGGATAGAACTGAATGTTCTAAAAAAGAATTATGATATACCTGCGGATTATAAAAATCCATCCTCTAATAAAAACTCTAAAGGCTATTATCTAATTAAATTTAAAAAAGCAATTAAAAAAACTTGGATTAAAGATTTAAAGGATTTAGGAATTAGATTTTATGATTATATTCCCATAAATACTTTTATAATAAAAGCAAATCGCCAGATGATACCTTTCTTACAGAAAAAAGAATATGTATGGTGGATAGGGGATTATCATCCTTACTTTAAATTAGCACCGGAAATTAGGGATCTAATACGAAAGCCTGAAGATATAAAAAATTATGCAAAAGATAAGAAAATACTTATTATTGCAGAATTTTTTGAAAAAGAAGATGTAGAAGAATTTAAAAAGAGCTTGTCTTACATTAAAGATTTCAGTATAGCTCAAGTGGAAAATAATGATTCGATAAAAAGAGCGTGGGTTAAAATAAAAGAAGAGAGTTTTTTAGAAGTGATAAAGTATTTGACGCACTATCCCGGCATAGCTACATTAGAATTATTAAAGGAGATTATGCCGGTGAATGATGCGGCGAGGTGGGTTCATCAAAACTTTCAACAGGATACTTATCCTCTTTATGATCATAATTTAAAGGGGCAGAATCAAATAGGAGCGTTAACAGATACAGGATTTGATTATGATATGTGTTATTTTTGGGATCCTCTATTAGAGGCACCTCCGATTGATGATCAAGCTCCTTTCGGAGATATACCTGAGAATCTCTCAATGAGAAAAGTGATAATTTATTATGCAATGGATGGGAATCCTTGTGGTTCGGTAGGAACGCCGGGCGGGATAAATGATCATGGAACGCATACAGCAGGAAGTATTGCCGGAGATAATTATCTCAGCCCACAAGAGCAGGATCCCGGTGATGGAATGGCTTTGTCAGCTAAATTAGTTTTAGAGGACCCTGGCGATGGCTTTGAGTTCTACAATAACGCTTGCGGCTCTTCTTATGATTTTTATGATATATCTTATAATGATGGAGCCCGCATTCATAGCAATAGTTGGGGCTTAGGATGTGGAACAAGTTGCCCCTGCAAAGCTAATGTTTATGATTCTTTAGCAAGGGATGCTGATAAATTTGCTTGGGAGCATAAGGATATGACATTATTTTTTGCAGCCGGCAATAGTTCAGCATATTGTCCTGATGCTACTGTTATCTCACCCAGCATCGCTAAAAATGTTGTTTCAGTCGGAGCAAGCTATCATGACCTTCAAGCTGAATATGTTGCTTCTTTTTCCAGCCACGGCTTAACTTATGATCACAGATTGAAACCTACTATTATAGCTCAAGGAGTAAGCACTTCTTCCGCTGATAATGATTCTTCTTTATCAAGTTTCAACTGTTCTACTCGCCTATGGGGTGGAACCTCTATGGCTACACCTACTGCCGCTGGCTTTTCTCTCCTTGCCCGTCAATATTTTACAGATGGATATTATCCAACTGGCATCCCCCAAGCTTCAGATTCCTTTGAGCCTTCATCTGCTCTCATTAGAGCCTTACTTATTAATAGCTCTGTTAATATGACCGGAGTATCTGAAGATATCCCTAATAAAATCGAAGGATGGGGAAGACTAAAATTAGATGACGCACTTTACTTCCCCGGAGATGTAAGAAAATTATTCATTAAAGATGAAAATATCGGCTTAGATACTAACTGGAACCGCTGCTATACTATCCCAATTAATTCAACTTCACAACCTTTAAAAATTACACTCTCTTGGACTGATTACCCTGCTTTCTTGAATTCTGATCCTGCACTGGTCAATGATTTAATGCTTGAAGTTATTTCCCCTTCTAATGTAAAATATCATCAAAGCTTAAACTCTGATTACTTGCCAATTATTACTACTAATGAGTCTCTTCCCCAAGATAATAGAAATACAGATGAACAAGTCTTTATAAATAACCCTGAAATTGGAAATTGGACAATAAAAGTATCCGGAATAAATGTTCCTGTTGAAATCCAACCTTATGCTATAGTCGCTACTGGGTCATTAGGTAATCCGATTGACTTTAAACCTACCGGATTAACTGCGATTAATTCCGCAGATAATCAAATAACTTTAAGTTGGAATCCCGTAAGCGGTGCTTCCTGCTATGATGTTTATAGAAGCTTTGGAAATTGTGCTAATTCTAATGTAAGCAAAATAGCTAACTGTATTACTGATACTTCTTTCATTGATAATGATGTCTCCGGCGGCTCTCTCTATAGCTATCGCGTCTCAGCTGTATTCCCCAACGGATGCTCCTATGAATTAAGCGATTGCATAGAAATAACAGCAACCGGAGTATGCACTCTTCCCCCAATATTTAACGGCATAAAAATAGTTAAAAATAACGCTACTAATCCTTGCTCTATCACATTACAATGGGATAATGCCATTTCTCAATGCCCTTCTTTTCCTAACATAACTTATTCTATTTTTAGAGATTTAGATTATGATTTCGTTCCTTCTTCAAAAAATTTATTAGCCGATTGCATAACTGGCAATTCTTTTACTGATTATGATATTCCGGGAGGCTTAAATTTTTATTATGTAGTTCGGGCAGAAGATTCAAGACCGGGTGGTGGCACAGGTTTCTGCAATGGAGGAAACACTGATCAAAATCTTATTAGAAAAAAGATGTATGCTACGGGCACAGAAACAATTCTATTTGCTGATGATGCTGGTGATAACTATCCTGCACAAATGATATTGGGAGATAATTGGTCAATCACCAGTTCAAAGAATCACACTCCCACTGGAACTTTCAGCTACTCCTCAGGTTCTGTTAATCTTCAATGTTCTTCTTTATCCTCTCCTGATATTAATTTAACTGGCAAAATTTATTATGATTTATCTTATTTTGTTCAATATCAAATTGAAGAAGGCAGAGATGGCGCTGTCGTTCAAATTAGCTCTGATAATGGCTTAAATTGGCAAACTATTGAACCGGACGAAGGCTACCCATCAGTATTAATTAACTATTCCGGTTCTTGCATTTCTCCGAAAACTAAAGTTTATTCAGGATATCTTAATGAATGGAATTACCAGCACTATGACTTAACCAATTTATCAGATACTTCAATATTAGTTCGTTTTCTCTACGGCACCGATGCTGGTTATAACCTAAGCGGGTTATTTATAGATGATATAAAAATATCTGGCTATGCAGATTGCCCGAATCAATTCGGATTTAATCCACGAGAGGCATCCCCTCCTTCCTCTCCAATGCTTTGTTATAAATCAACAGGGAATATAATTATTTGTTCTTATTCAAATGGGGGAAGCTGTACCACCGGAAATACAATCTATTATGGAAAATTATCAGATGTTTCTTCATATACATTCACGGGAGCCTATTGTAATATAGGAACCAGCGGAATTGCTACATTCAATCCCGGTCAAGGAGATTTCTATTGGATCATTGTTTCAAATAATGGAACCTATGAAGGTTCTGCTGGAAAAGATAGTTCCGGCAAAGAAAGACCAGACCCTCCTCCTTTCGGCAAATGTAATTTCCCACAATCTATCTTCAATATATGTTAATATCCTAATGAAAGTAAAAAGAGGCCACAGACTTAATTTTTTCTCTGTGTTCTCTGTGTCTCTGTGGTGAATTTATTTTTAGCACTTGACAATTGTTCTC
>CAYREJ010000239.1:0-4209 GCA_964423235.1 uncultured Acidobacteriota bacterium
GACCCATAACCCGTGACTTCCCCCACATATCTATTTGATTTTAAGATTAACACTATATGATGAGAATTTATATTTCACCACAGAATTTACTAATTCAAGTATAGGGTATATTATTGGATATTGAATAATCTTTGAAGGATTAAGACTTATTGAAACTTGCAATTTTTTAAAAATTATATAAGATTGTAAAATTAAAAGATAATTTTAATAGGAAAATGTGAATTATTTAATTTAAAGGAGGCTATATGAACATACAGAAATTCTTTTTTTTAACATTAGCTATGATGTTGGTTGTATGTTGTTATGAAGGCAATTTGAATTCAGCCAATAGAGATAATTTTGAATTGAATAAGAATACGCCACTAATGGAGAAGGGAAATGAGAAATTAGATTCTTTGCTTAATCAATTGATGAATATTTACAAAAAGGAAGGAGCAAGTAAAGCTATTGAATTTACAAGAGCTTGGCAGTATCCTGTGCGAAATAATGAAGTAATTATTTTCATAGTATCAGAGGAGAGTAGAAGACCAGATATAAAAGGGAATAATCCAAATATAAGAAGGATAAAGAATAAATTAATGGATTTAAATGCGAAGATATATGGGGTTGTTGATAATTTTATAGAAGCAAAAATTAATATAAATAATTTATTAGAGATAGCTGATATGAGAGAAGTGAAGAAGATAACTCTTCCGTTGTTTAAGAAGCATTTAATGAAGAGTGAAGGGGTGAATGTAACTGGGGCAAATCAATGGCAATTACCGCAAGTGCAATTTACAAAGCCTTCGGAGCCAATTAAGGTTGCAGTTTTAGATTTAGGCTTCAAGGGATATGATAACTTATTGGGAATTGAATTGCCTTCTCAAGTTGTTACTCGTTCTTTCAGGAAAGATAATGACATTTCTGCTGGTGAAGAGCACGGAACGGCAGTAGCTGAAATTATTCATGATATGGCTCCGGATGCTAAAATGTATTTAGTGAATTTTGATTTATTTTCAGAATTTCAAGAAGCTGTGAGTTGGCTGATTTCAGAGAAAGTTAATATAATTTCTTTTTCCATTGGATATTTTAATGCTGGAGCCGGGGATGGGACTGGACCGGTTAATGAAGTAGTAAATTCAGCAATTAATTCCGGTATAACTTGGGTAGTAGCTGCTGGTAATGAAGCAGTTTCTCATTGGAGAGGTGCATTCGTTGACTGGGATGGAGATAGATGGCTTAATTTTAATGGTAGTGATGAATCTAATAGCTTTTTTGCTCAAGCCGGTGATGATGTGTATGTCTTTATGAATTGGAACGACTGGTATGAAACAGATCAAGATTATGATTTATATATATTTGATAACGCAGGCAATAGAGTAGCGGTCTCTAATGATACACAAGATGGGGATGATTGGCCAGTTGAAGGAGTGTATTTCTATGCGCCTCACACTGGAACATATCATATATCAGTTTACCGATATAGAGCTAATAAACCTGCTCAAATAGAATTTTTCACTTCTAAAGACTACATAGAATATTTTACAAGAACAAGCAGCTTAACTATTCCGGCTGATAATCCAAAAGCTATTACTGCCGGAGCCACTTACTGGAACAATGATGAATTGGAATATTATTCCTCAAGAGGTCCTACAAAAGATGGAAGAATAAAACCTGATTTTACAGCTCCCGATGGTGTCTCTACCGTTTCTTATGGAGCTGGCTCCTTTTACGGAACTTCCGCAGCTACACCTCATGTTTCCGGCGCCTTTGCACTATTGGCTGATAAAATTAATATTTTTAGCTTGAATGAAATTAGAAAAATCATTGAAAATAGATCTATTGATTATGGAGAACCTGGAAAAGATAATTTATTCGGTATCGGAAGATTATATCTATTACCTAAATAATTGCCATGAAGATTACCGCAAATGCGCTTAGAGAAAATGAGCATTTTTTCATTGACGGTATTGAAATCCTTTTTAAAGAAAGGTTGTTTATAAAATGGAAGAATTGATAAGAGAATTATTAATAAAAGTAGGTGAGAATCCGGATAGAGAAGGATTGAAAGAGACACCGCTGAGAGTTAAAGAAGCTTGGGAGTATTTGACAAAAGGATATAAAGAAGACCCCAGAAAGATAATGGAAGATGCTATTTTTATAGAAGATTATGATGAAATGGTAATTGTAAAAGATATAGATATTTTTAGTATTTGCGAGCATCATTTGCTTCCCTTTATTGGAAAATGTCATATTGCCTATTTGCCAAATAAAAAAATTATTGGATTAAGCAAATTAGTTAGAGTAGTAGAAACTTATAGTAGAAGATTGCAATTGCAAGAGAGATTGACTTATCAAATTGCTCAAACGATTTGGGAAGGATTGCAACCTCTGGGAACTGGTGTCGTCATTGAAGCTGTTCATTTATGTATGATTATGAGAGGCGTTGAAAAACAAAATTCTAAAGCTATTACTTCTGCTATGCTCGGAAGCTTTAAAACTAATCCGGAAACAAGAGCTGAATTTATATCTTTAATCAAATCTAATAAGAAAATCATCTGAATATTTCAAAGAAGATACATTAAAATAATTTTGTAGAATGAGAAAAATTGTTTTTGATTATACTTTTGCGTTAAAACAATCGGTTAGAGAAAAGGGAAAAGCTTCAAAAAAGATTTTTAATGAAGCCATACCATTGGTGTATGAAGCTATTAATGCTTTAGCTGATTTAAAAAATAAAAAAATCATTGGATTTACGGAAGTTCCTTTTGATGATTTAAATGTACAAAAAGTAAAAAAATTAAATGAAGAAATTCAAGCATGGGCTGATACATTAGTTGTTGTTGGTATTGGAGGTTCTTCATTGGGAAATAAATCTCTTCATATGGCTCTTAATAATTATGATGGAGCTTGTTTTCCATCCAAAGGGAAGAATAATAAAAAAGTTTATATCTTGGATAATTTGGATTCTAAACAGATTGATTTAATTTTAACAAGAATAGACTTAAACAGAACTGTATTCAATATAATTAGTAAATCAGGCACTACGCTGGAGTCAATTGCCAATTTTTTAGTTCTTCTTGAAGAAGTAAGAAAAAGCAAGAAAGATTTTTATAAGAACTTTATTTTTACAACCACCATTGGCAAAGGAGATTTATACAATTACGCAAGCGAGATTGGCAGTCCTATTTTAGAAATTCCAGAAAATGTTGGTGGAAGGTATTCAGTTCTCACATCAGTAGGATTATTTTCTGCATTATTTAATGAAATAAATATTGATCAGATTATTGAAGGGGCTAAATTTGCTCATAGTTTCTCTTGGGAATTTAATTTGAATAATAATCCAGCAGCTGCAGCAGCTCTTATTTATTACCTTTATTTTACTGATTTTTATAAAAACACCCATATTTTCTGGTCTTATTCTTCCTCTTTGGAAGCATTGGGACAATGGTTCTCTCAATTATGGGCAGAAAGCTTAGGAAAAAAATATAAAACCGGTAATAGGTGGCGAAATATAGGTCAAACCCCACTATCTGCTATCGGTCCAAGAGATCAACATTCTCTTTGGCAACTTTTTGTTGATGGTCCAGATGATAAATTTTATACTTTTATGAAAATCAATAATTATTTTCATGATTTTAAAATCTCTAATCAAATTGCCAACTATGAGTCATTTGATATATTAAAAAATCTATCTTTAAATGAGATTGTTATTAATGAGCAGAAAGCAATTGAATTCGTTTTGGCTAAAATTGGTAGACCTTTCGTTAGTTTTGAATTAGAAAAAATTGATGAATTTTATTTGGGACAATTTATATTCTTGATGGAATTCATTACTGCCTTGGTTGGGCTTATGCTTAAAGTTAATCCTTTTGATCAACCCGGAGTTGAAGAAGGGAAAATTATTACTTATGCTTTATTGAATCATCAAAAATATCAGAAGAAAAAAGATGAGTTAGAAAAGACTTACTCTTCTTATAAAAGGTATCGGACATCCTAATTGCTTAGTTCATCTTCTATCATCATTTTTACTCTTTCATCTTTTGTTTTTTGCAAAATTAATTTTAGCCTCTTTTCTGAAAGTTCTTTGTATTTGGAATTTAAAGGAAAAGATTTGATGGAACTTCCATAATATCTAATGCTTTCTAATAAATTTTCATTTTCTTTAGCTAAACCATTTTTATAAAATCTATAACTATCCCAATATGCTCTTATAGCTAATAAAAGAAA
>CAYREJ010000240.1:0-4190 GCA_964423235.1 uncultured Acidobacteriota bacterium
ATAAATTGTGGAACTCTATAAACTCTACAAACTCTATAAACTCTATAAACTCAAACAGAGTTGGGAGTTTGTAGAGTTCCATAAATTATGAATGTTTTTAAAGAATATGAGCTTTTAGAAGAAATGATTGATTAGAGTTCATAGAGTTCCACAAATTATGATTGCCTTTGGATCTATGGTAAGAAATTGTGGAACTCTATAAACTCTACAAACTCTACAAACTCTATAAACTCTTCAATACCTTTCATTAAAGAATCCAGTATGATAATCTAATACCCTTCCTATTCGGGGAAAACTTAAAGAAAAATACCATTGCGATTCTTCCCTCATTAATATATTGAATCTCCTATACTCCACTCCAACAGAAAAACAATCATCATTATATATTAAGCCAAACAATACTGACAATAAATTTCTTTGCGAAATATTATAATCCAATCCTGCAGAAATATTAAATCTATTATTAAGAACTTTTAATGAAGAATTAGCTCTTAATTGATTATTAGAACTTTTATTTTGAGCAGTTATAGAGTAAATATAATAATTCCAAGATAGATTTAAAGAAAAATTTTGGAAATTCAAAGCATTACTTAAAGAAACATTAGAGAATGATTTTTCTTGAAGATTATATTCTAGTCTAAAATCCAGGCTAAAATTATAAGAGGGATTGAATCTCAGCAGGGAACTTATTGGACTAAATTTATAAGGTCGGAATTGAGGGATATTAATATTTCCAAAATTATTCTCAATAAAATAATTTTGAGAAACATCCCAAGATAATAATTCCCAAGGTGTTTCAACGCCACTAATTTTCTTCTTTATAAAAATTCTATTAGCGACGCCATAAGTAATCATATTAGTAGAATAGACAGTATCTATTTCATCAATAGAAATTATCCTTGTATCGGAAGTGAAAGAATAAATAAAAACATACGAAATGCGAGGTTCGATAGCATGCTTAATTTTGGGTGTAAAAGATAAATGAGGAGTATCATAAATTCTTGAAAAATTAGGACCTCTCAAATCTAATGACAAACTCAAAAATTTCCTAAATAAACTTTCATTCAGTGGGCGATTTTGTGCATCCAGACTATTTGAATAATAAGTAGTTCTAAAAGAAATAGTAGGAGTAAAAGTAAGCCATTGTAATCCTGATAATGGCAGAGATAGTTGAGGATAAAAATCTAATCTATTATAATTAATTTCACTATTGAATGTTTTTTTTCCAAAATAACCGTAATTAGAAGAGAAAGTAAAATATAAGGGAGTTTTTCCGATCTGCTGATTATACTTTTGAAATTCAATTTCCGGAAATTTTTTAGTAGTAATGCTCGAGCTTGAAGAAAACAAAGTTTCTTGATTTTCAAATATTGCATTAAAAGCATAATAAGACCAATTTCTTGTGAGATAGGCTCTGAATAATTTATAGCGACGAGAGAGTCTTGAGAAAGAATTTTCATAATCTCTAATATAGTCCAAGCTACTAAACCAATCTATTTGGGAAGATAACTGAAATTGACTAAATAAGATTTGATTTATTCTACCATTGAAAGACCATTGTTGACCAATAAGCGGGTCTCGGACATAAAAACCTTTTGCTTGCCCAACACCTTCAGTCATCGCATAATTATATTCAGCACCTTCTCCCCAACCTCTATCCCACCACCTATCCAAATAAAAGGTTAAATCATTACTTCTATTAATTGCCCAAAAAAAAGCATTTCCTACATAAAATCCCTTTAAGCTATTTGGACCAAACTTAGGGAAAAGAAAACCTGTGCTTCTTTCTTTCTTTAATGGAAATTGCATAAAGGGAAGATATAAAATAGGAACATTTTTTACTTTAAAAACAAAATTATTCATCCTTAGCCATTTATCTACTTTCATTTTTGCTTTTCCAGCGGAGACTGACCAATGTGGAATTCTTTGTTTGCATTCATTGGCATCCACTCTTTTCCCCTTATATAAATCTTTATCAATTTTATCCAATTGAGCGCTTGTCAGCGTTAAGTCCGGGTCTTCATATGCAAAAACATTATATAAAGTTCCTTTTTCAGTCTTTAGATTTAACAATAATTTTTGAGCAGAGATACTTTGATTCTGCTGATGTATCGTTACATCCCCTAATGCGGTTAATTCATTTGTTTTTCTATTATATATTGCCTTATCGGATTGTAAAATTAAATCTTTATATTCAAGAATTACATATCCCTCAAACACATATACATCTTTTTCTTTTTCATATTGTGTATCAGCAGTAATCTTAACAGGGGGCAATTCTTGAGCTAAAGTTATACCATTGCATAAAATTATTGCAAAAATAAATTGAAGGATTTTAGAAAGCATATTCATTGGATATTATTTTTTAATCATTAATAATATTTAAAGTAAGACCGCCATCTATTATAAGAACTTGTCCAGTAATATAATTATCCGGCTGAATTAAAAACAAAATAGCTTTTGCAATATCTTCCGGTTTTCCATATCGGGGAATTAAATTTTTCTCAATATACCTATTGTATTTTCCTTTCTTTATACTTTCTAAAGCCATCCCGGCTTCATTAACTCCCGGAGCAATAGCATTTACTCTGACACCGCCTCTGCCTGACCATTCCTTAGCTAATATCTTTACAGCCCAAAGCAAAGCATATTTTGGCAAAGCATAAGGAATGCTGCCTGAAAATGGAGCAATTGCTTGCATTGATGATAAGAAAATAATAACTCCCTCCGGTACCGAAGTTCTTAAAAAGGGGTATAGATCCCTTGCTAATAATATAGGTGCTATGGTATTTTGAATAAATGATTCAGTAAACTCTTCATCTTTTATTTGAGCAAAAGGAATCCTTGCTGCTTTTCCTGCAAAGCAAATATAAGAATACAATGGTATTTTATAAGACTTTATCAATTGAACACAACTATTCCTTCCCGCTTCTGTTGAAATATCAGCTTGCAATATTTCTATCTTCTCGGAATACTCATTTAATATATACCTATATAATTCTTCAGCTCTTTCTCTATTTTCTTTATATACAACAATTAACTTAGCTTTTTTAGAAGAAAGCAAGGCGGCTGTTTGCTTTCCTAAGCCGCCTGTTCCTCCTACAATAAGAATTAATTTATTTTTAATTAAATTAATTCCATCTTTGACATTAAATTTTTGAGGCACCATTTATTTGCTTTTCTTTTTAGGTGCTTCCTTTTTTTCTGGGCTTTTTGGTGATGAGCTTTTGCTCTCTTTTAATTTCTGATCTATAACTTCTTTAAACTGTTCATAAGGAAGAGCACCGGAAATTTTTTGCCCATTAATAATGAATCCAGGCGTTCCCGTTATTCCTAAAGAAGCTGCTTCATCAGATTGAGCTTTTACTTTTTGTTCAGTTTTATTATTATTGAAACAATCATTAAATCTTGATACATCAAGTCCGGCAGTTTTAGCTATCTCGGCAACTTTAGTTTTCAATTCATCTGGAGAACTCGGAATAGTAAAAGAATCTGAAAAGAAAGTATCATGAAATTTCCAGAAAGCTTCAGCTTTTTGTTCTTTAGCACATTCCGCCGCAATTGCCATCGGTTTAGCCATACTATGAAATTCTAAAGGTAAGTGTTTGAAAATAAGCACTACATCATTACCATAATTCTTAATTATTTCTTTTACTGTTGGTGCTACTCTTTTACAGTAGGGGCATTGAAAATCAGAATATTCAATAATTTTTACTGGGGCATTCAAATTTCCTATGCGAGCACCCTCATTCAAATTAATTTTTGACATCTCAATCGGTTGAGACTTCGCCTGACCAGCATATTGTTGAGTTAAATTCACCTTTGCATTTAAATCAACAACAGTTCCTAAAACAGCATATCTTCCATCTTTTGTAAAATAAATAACTACTGGAACTTTTTGATCCCCTTGTGGAGCATAAAATCTTGCTTTGAGCAATCCTGGTATCTCCGCTACTTCCACTTTATCAAACTCAAATTCAGCTTTTGCCCAAGGAGAATTTGGATTCTGCGATGAAACCCACGCTTTAATTGCTTCAATAGCTTTCGTGGCATCTTCCTTAGTCGGACCTTGAGCAAAAATAATTAACCCAGAAAAGAAAATCAAAATTAGGATAGTTAATTTTTTCATAGGTCACTCCTTTTTTAATGATTTTTTGATTGCTTATTTTATAATACAAAAAAAAATAATG
>CAYREJ010000241.1:0-4156 GCA_964423235.1 uncultured Acidobacteriota bacterium
TATTTGGTAAGTTTTCTCCAAAAGCAAGGAAAGATATTAAATCACAAGATTATCAAAAGATTTACACAAGATATTAGCCACAGAAGGACACAGAATAACACAGAAATAAGAAATTCTGTGTTCTTCTGTGAAATTCTGTGGCTGAAATCTTGTGATAATCTGTGTAATCTCGTGGTTTAATTTTAACCAACATTATTTTTATGAAATATGATAACAATTTTGATTAGTTTTATGGAGAAAGCTGACCAGATACATTAGGAAATTTGGATTTTATGAAAAAAATCTTATATAATTAAAATACTTTATCTATGAAAGAATAATATCAAATGGTGGTCAAAGATAAAAAGAGGTAGAAGATGATGAGTAATGATACGAAAACTTTTCATAAATTTATATTCGGGGATAGCGAGAATATGAAAGAGCTGGAAGATGGTAGTGTTCATCTTGTAGTTACAAGTCCGCCATACTTTAATGCTCCCTTTGATTATCCTGATCTTTTCGAAAATTATAAAGCATTTTTAGATAAAATGATAAAGGTTGCAAGAGAACTAAAAAGGGTGTTATCTCAAGGAAGAGTGGTGTGTATTGTATGCGATGATACCTTAATTGAAGGCGAAAAGTTTCCGGTTGTAGCAGACCTTACAAATATTTACATCAGAGAAGGTTTTACCTATCGCGATAAAATCACCTGGATAAAACCAGAGGGATATATTCGTATTAGTAGGAGAAGTGGCGTTGTATTACAACATCCTTACCCAATGTATTTTTATCCAGACAACATACAAGAGACAATTCTAATCTTCCAGAATGGTAAATTTGATTACCGAAGTATCCCAGAAGAAATTAAAGAACAGTCAAAAATAGATATTTCAGAGTATCAAAAAAAGAAATGGTATCTAAGCACATGGAATATTGTTAACATTTTACCCATAAAAAATCGACTTGAAAATGGCATAGCAGCGTTTCCAGATGAAATCCCCAAACGGCTTATAAAACTCTTTTCTTATGCTGGTGAATATGTTCTTGACCCATTTATGGGCTCTGGCACAACGAACAGGGTAGCGGCGATGCTAAAAAGGAACAGCATAGGATATGAAATTGATTTAGAGCTGCTTGAAGTCATCAAAGAAAAAATGGGATTAAAACAGAGTTCGCTATTTGAAAAGGATTATGAGCTTGAAATAATTATAAGGGATGATGCAAAACATCTCCGAACACAATTGCAAAATAAGATTATTAGCAAGAAATCAGCGGTTAAAAATGCCAAAAGAAATGCAAAATAGTCTTTCTAATAAATCAAAGAATAAGTTACTTGCAATTTTGGAAAAGCAAGGCAAAACTAAATGGCTCAAAAGATGGAAGAAGCATATGGCATTTCCAAGCAACTTAGACCTGCTTTTGAAAGAGAGAAATGAGCAAGAGAAAGTATTACGATATCTGCTTTTGATAGTTCTTATTAATTATAAACGAGCTAGAGATAATTAATATGAAGGATGAAATTAAAGAAATCATCGCAGCTTATAATAGAATAATTAAAGGCATCGAAACTAAAGCCAAGAGATATCCGGAAGGAAGAACCTACGGAGGAATTATAAGAGCAGGCAAAGGTAAATTAGTGCAAAATATAGGTAAAATTCTAATACAAATTGCATGGAAAAAACTTGGAGAAGATCCACATAGATTAAATGTTTTTGGTCAACAATTTAAAATTCCTATCAGAAAAGAATATGTGAAAAACTTAAAAAATATCGAAATAAAGGAATTTATAGAAAAAAATATGGACAGATTTTATTATCCTTATAAACCCGATATTGTAGTCTCAATTGATAACACTTTTGTTATTTCAATGGAGTGTAAATCTTATACTGAAAATGCGATGCTAAAAAGAGTGTTAGTTGATTTTACTTTATTAAAAAGTTTGTATCCCGACATCAAATTTATTCTCATACAACTTGAAAGTCAACTTGGAGGAGATTATTCATTATTAAAGGACGTTTCATTTGGTAGCCCATCAACACATACATTACTTTCTTATTTTGATATTGATTTGCACATTATTACCTTGCTCAAAGGAGAAAGAAAGGTAGATAAGCCGATACATAGACCAGAATTTTTCAAGCCTTTAACACGAAAGAGTTTAGAAAAGGCTATTAAAGCAATCTGTGAAATTTTTACAGCAATTCAAAATGAAAGGGGCTACTACGAAAGAAAATAAAGTTATTGAAATTAACGAAAAGAAATACAAAATAATAGAGATACAGACGATTAAGCCGCTCTCCATTGAAGAATTAAGTGTAATAAATGAATTACATAGGACATTTCCTGATAGCGATTTCTTTTTCAAAACAGACAAAAATATAGTTTATTTTTATCTCAGAGAATTAGATTTGTCTTATTTCAATAAAAAAGTAAAAGAAGTGGTGCTAAGGTATGGAATAAATATAGAAGGAAGCATTTTTAATGAAATCATAAATAAAATTTCAGCCATTAGAAGTTATGGAATAAAAAGCGGAAAGAGATTATATGTGGATTACTATAAAGAAAGAAAAGTAAGGGACAGGAAACAAAAGGAGATTGAAAGGGGTATGTTTTTCTATGCAAGAGAGCATAATTTCAGTAAGAAAAATAATGAATTTCCTGCTGAATTTACTGATAAGATTGTATGTGGAGACAGCGAAGAATTATTAAAAAAACTTCCAGATAATTGTGTAGATTTAATATTTACCTCACCTCCTTACAATTTTGGTTTAGAATATGAGAATCATCAAGACGGTGTAAATTGGAATAAATATTTTGACAAATTATTTAGTATTTTTAAAGAATGTATAAGAGTATTAAAATATGGAGGAAGAATTGTTGTTAATATCCAGCCATTATTTTCAGACTATATTCCTATACATCACATAATATCCAACTTCTTTATGAATAATAAACTAATCTGGAAAGGAGAAATACTGTGGGAAAAGCATAATTATAATTGCAAATATACAGCATGGGGAAGCTGGAAAAGCCCGAGTAATCCGTATTTGAAATATACCTGGGAATATCTTGAAATATTCTGTAAAGGTAGTTTAAAACATGAAGGAGCTTTTAAAAAGGCAGATATTACATCAGATGAATTCAAAAAATGGGTTTATGCAAAGTGGGATATAGCACCTGAAAGAGATATGAAAATATGGGGGCATCCTGCTATGTTTCCAGAAGAATTATGTCAAAGAGTAATAAAATTATTCAGCTTTAAAAATGATGTAATATTGGACCCATTTAATGGCGTTGAAACTACTACTAAAATTGCGAAAGAGTTGAATAGAAGATTTTTAGGTATTGATATCTCTGAGGAATATTGCAAAAAAGCCGAAGAAAGACTAAAGTGCCCTATCAATATTAAACAAAGTATAAAGAAGAAAAGGGGAAATATTTCATTTGAACAGAAAAAATTATTTCAATTTGATAACGATAAAGAAACTTAAATTAAACCAGTCATTAAGATTTTTGATTAATCAACAGGCAAATTTTGAAAAAATGAGGGAAATGCCCAAGTTTTATTTACTTCATTTTTTAATTTTGTCCATTATTTTCCTTGATAAATTTAAGAATAAATCTTTCAGCTCATCAATATTTATTTCCTTTATCATTTCCACTTGCCAATTATCTATATTGTCAGGGAATTTTTTGACCTTCTGGAGAGAATAGGCAAGCCAGTATAAATCAAATCCAGGGTCCTTTTGTGAAGCAAGCTCTGTGAGTTTCCAGAAGTCTTCAGTCTTTAAGATAAAAAATAAATCAACAGCATCTCTGGGCTCTGCTCTCCCAAAAAATGCAAGAAGCTTGTCAATAATCAAATCTTTATAATCATTAACCTTTATTCCAATGTCTGAGTCAAGGGGATTATCAAATCTAAAAGGTGAGTCGTATGCCATATGGATTCTCGTGCTTTTCTCTCTGTCTGAAACTTCAAATTCAACAAAAGTTTCAAACCTTTTTATCACTTTGAAAGAGAATCTGCTTTTAATCTCTTTTTCAAAAATATAAGAAGATGGGAGAATAAGTCCTTTCTCTATTACAGTAAAAATATCTAAATCAAATGACTTTCTGTGCTCAAGAAAAAAGTCTGCCAATGCTGTTCCGCCGGTTAAATAGAACATCTGGCTATCCG
>CAYREJ010000242.1:0-4116 GCA_964423235.1 uncultured Acidobacteriota bacterium
AAAAATAATCATAGTTAAAAGGCAAAATTATGCTTTAGCCGGAGAAAACTAACCAGTTACAGTCAATACTATAATTGCTACTATTTTTATTCCTTTAACTTATATAGCAGGTGTTTATGGGATGAATTTCAAATATATGCCGGAATTAGAATGGCGCTGGGGTTATTTTTTGATTATGGCAATTATGGCTATTATTGCCATAATTATGATAATATATTTTAGAAGAAAGAAATGGCTCTAAAATATAAGATAGAGCTTAAAATTATAAGGTTTAGCAGTTTCGCGGGAACATTTTGTAATCTCCATTGGCTTCATATAAAATAATAGATGAAAATAATAATTGAAGGTAGTGCATTAGAAAAAAGAGGAACAGGTGTATCAAGATATTTGATTAATCTATTAAATTTATGGCTAAAAAATTATAGCCATAAATTTTATATTCTGATTAAAGATGATAATCTAATTTCAGATGTAAAAGCGCATTATATTTATATTCCTTATTTCCAGAAAAGGAATATATTATGGCAGCAGCTAATAATCCCCAGAATTATTAATCAAATAAATGATGCTGTCTATTTTGCCCCGAATTACACTTTGCCTTTATTTATAAAGCTGCCTTCTTTATTAGCTATTCATGATTTATCTTTTTTTAGATATAAACAACATACATTATTGAAGAATGCTTTATTAAAAATTTTAGTTAAGAAATCAATTATAAAAGCATCAAAATGCATAACTATTTCGGATTTCATTAAGAGAGAGATTTTAGATAATTTTAAAGGACTTAGCAGCAATAAGGTAGAAGTAGTATATTTAGGGTGCCAGAGTAATTTTTATAATGATATAGATGATAGTCAGCTGGAGAAAGTTAGGCAAAAATACAATATTTTTGGCGATTTTTTATTATCAGTAGGATTAATTTTTAATAGAAGATGTCCTGAAAAATTGCTTAAGGTTTTTAAAAAATTAATTGAACGACATAATTTAAATTTATATTTGATAATTATAGGGGAAAATAGAACTATACCGAGATTGAATTTGAAAGAGATTGTAAAAAATTTAAGCATATTAGGGAGGGTTATTTTTATTCCTTATGTAGAGGAAGAAGAGCTTAGAATTTTTTATAAAATGTGCAAGGCTTTAATTTATTTTTCTGACTATGAAGGATTTGGTTTGCCAATATTGGAAGCATTAGCGAGCCGAAAGAAAGTCATATGTTCAGATATAGAAGTTTTTCATGAAATATATAAAGATGGTTGCTTTTATATAAATCATAAAGAAAGAGATGAAGTTTTAAGCGATCGCATTTATGAAATTTTAGAAAAAGAAGAAGGCTTAATGCAAACAAATAGATGCATAGATGGATATAAGTGGGAGAAGACTGCTGAAAGGACGATGGAGATTTTAGAAGGTTTAAAATAAAGCGGATAGTATAAGAAAATGAGGAGAAGATAAGATAGGAAGATTATTAGCCACAGAAGACCACAGAATAACACAGAAATAAGAAATTCTGTGTCCTTCTGTGGCTGAAATCTTGTGGTAATCTGTGTAATCTCGTGGCTTAATCTTAAACAGCATTGTTTTTATTAAGCACGATAACAATTTTGCTTAGTACTTTGGAAAGAACTGACTAATTATACATTAAAGGATTGATAAATTAAGGGGGATTGGGTATAATATAAAAGATATGAAATGTCTTAAATGTGGATTCATAAGTTATGATTATTTAGAGAGATGTAAGAAATGCGGAAAGCCTTTACCAAAAGCGACTCAAAAATCTTTATTTCCTTCATTTAAGAATGCGATTAAGGGGGAGCCTAAAATAATATCAAAAAAGGAGGAAAGTAAAAAAACTTCAAGCTATAAAGAAAGCAGCGATGATATAGTGCAGATATCAGGTAAGATAAGCCCTGTTCCGGATATTGAACCAATATCTAAAGCTTCTACAAAAAGCGAGGATTTAAGAAAACAATTCTTGCCAATAATATCCGATAATGATGATTATAATTTGATAACTAATAAAACTTACGAATCATTTTCTTTAGAGAATTTACCTATTTTATCTCGTTTCTTTTCTTTTTTAATTGATATATCGATTCTATTGATAATAAATGCTATTTTAATTTTTTTGTCATTATTAATTGTGAAAGCGAGTATAGGTGCTGTACTGGCGCTCAAATTTTATTTTATTTTATTATTTCTTCTTATACATTATCTTTATTATGTTTATTTTACTGTAATATTTCAGGCTACACCAGGAAAAATGATATTGAAATTGAAGACTATATCTTTAACCAATTTAAAGTCAACTAAATTGTCGTTTTCACAAGCATCTTGGAGATGGCTAACTTTGATTGGTGGGATAGCATTTTTCTTTGTAGGCATCTTTTATATGATAATAGATGAAAATCATGCTGCTTTGCATGATAGATTATCTTTGTCTTTGGTAATCAAAGAAGAGCAATTTGATTTAATGGGAAGAGAAAGTTAAATTATACAATTTGATCTTCGCAAATCAACTCAAATAACTTTAGCAAACAAAGAAATATGATAGATATAAATTTTTTAAGAAAGAATTTAGAGTATGTAAAGAAGAAATATGGGGAAAGGGGGTTAAATCTTTCACTTGATGAGATAATGGAGCTTGATTTGGAGAGGAGAAAAATGATAGTAGAAGCTGATAATTTGAAGCACATAAAGAATGAAGTTTCAAAAGAGATAGGAAAGCTACAAAAAGAGGGTTTATCAGCTGAAGACAAGATTTCATATATGAAAAATATATCAGAAAAGATTGAAGAATTAGATGCTAAAATAAATGAAATAGAGGAGAAGCAAAAGAATTTATTACTGCAGTTGCCGAATATACCGCATGAGAGTGTCCCGGTAGGAAAAGATTCAAATGATAATAAAGAAATCAGAAGATGGGGTAATAAGCCTGTATTTAATTTTAGACCCAAAAATCATATAGAATTAGGGGTAGCTTTAAAGATATTGGATTTTGAGAGAGGAGCAAAAATAGCTCAATCAAGATTTACTTTATCAAAAGGAGCTGGAGCATTGATAGAAAGAGCGTTAATTAATTTTATGATAGATGTTCACACACGAGAAGGGAAATTTATAGAGGTTTTACCGCCTTTTTTAGTAAATCAGAGTTGTATGATAGGAACCGGTCAACTTCCAAAATTTGAAATAGAATTATTTAAGACAAGTTTGGATAATTTGTATTTAATTCCGACAGCGGAGGTTCCTGTTACGAATATATTCAAAGATGAAATATTGCCAAAAAAGATGTTGCCAATATATTTAGTTGCTTATAGTCCTTGTTTCAGAAGGGAGGCTGGGACTTATGGTGCAGAGACTCGTGGATTAATTAGGCAGCATCAATTTAATAAAGTAGAATTAGTGAAGATTGTGGAACCGGAGACTTCTTATGATGAATTAGAGAGTTTAGTAAGGCAGGCAGAAAAGATATTGCAAAAATTAAATTTGCATTATAGAGTAATTGAATTATGCACAGGGGATTTAGGGTTTGCTGCGGCAAAGACATATGATATTGAAGTATGGTGTCCCGGTCAAAATAATTATGTAGAAATATCATCTTGTTCTAATTTTGAGGATTATCAAGCCCGAAGAGCCAATATAAAATATAAGCCTTCTGAGAAAGCAAAGCCTCAATATGTTCACACTTTGAATGGTTCCGGGCTTGCGATAGGAAGAACAGTAGTGGCAATTTTGGAGAATTACCAACAGGAAGATGGCAGCATTTTGATTCCAGAAGCTTTAAAATCTTATATGAATGGTTTAGAAAAAATAAACTTTTTTAATTCTCCTTCGTTTTAATTTTGTAATATTGAAGAATGCAAATAAATAATTATAAATTGCAGAATTTTCTTTCTCAGGATAGAAATGAAGATAGTTTAATTATCAAGAGATGCTTAAATAAAGATGAGCAAGCTTGGAAAAAATTAATTGATAAGTATGGGAATTTAGTCTTTAATATTTGTTTGCAATTCACAGGAAAAAGCGAAATTGCAGAGGAATTGACACAAGATATTTTTATAAAAGTATATAAGAATCTTTATATATTAAAGAAGCATCCTAACTTTAAATGGTGGT
>CAYREJ010000243.1:0-4068 GCA_964423235.1 uncultured Acidobacteriota bacterium
ATTACATGAAAATCTTTATTAAGCCTGCAAAAAAAATTAAAGGAGAAATTAAAGTTCCGGGAGATAAATCCATCAGTCATAGGCTAGCTATGATTGGGGCAATATCTGAGGGAGATACAATTATTGAGAATTACTGTCCCGGTGAGGATTTTAAATCTACCTTGAATTGTCTTCAGCAACTCGGAATAGAATATGAGCTAATGGATAACTTGGCTGTTATTCATGGAAAAGGACTATACGGTTTACAGCCACCAAATAAAGTATTAAATGCAGGAAATTCAGGCACTACTATGCGGTTGCTTGCCGGAATATTATCCGGACATCATTTTGTTTCTTCTATTACCGGAGATAAATCTTTGAATAAAAGACCAATGAACAGAATTATTGAACCTTTAACACTAATGGGCGCTCAAATTGAAGCAAGGAAAAGGGGTTTACCTCCATTAGTTATTAGAGGTGCTGATTTAATAGGCATTAATTATATATTGCCGATTGCCAGCGCTCAAGTTAAATCAGCTATTCTTTTAGCAGGGCTTTATGCAAAAGGAAACACACGCGTATATGACCCCTTTGATTCAAGAAATCATACAGAATATCTACTGCCTTATTTCGGAGCTAAGCTTTTTGTAGAAAAAAAATGGATCTCCCTAACTGCACCTTCATATCTTCGTGGAATCAAATGTAAAGTGCCGGGCGATTTTTCTTCTGCTGCATTTTTTATAGCAGCAGCTCTAATGGTGGAAAATTCTTCTCTTTTAATAAAAGATGTTGGTGTAAATTCAACAAGGATAGGGTTCCTTGAGGTTCTTAAAGATATGGGAGCTCAATTTGATTTAATTAATGAAAGGCGGATTGGGGAAGAACCGATAGCTGATATTTCTATCAAGTATTCAGAATTAAGAGCTGTGGAAATTAAAAAGGAGATGATACCGAAAATAATTGATGAGCTTCCTTTGCTTGGGGTTATAGCCACCAAAGCAAAAGGGCTTTTTGAGGTAAGGAATGCTATTGAATTAAGATATAAGGAGACAGATCGGATTAAAGCTATCGTTTCGAATTTAAATCGGATAGGTGCCAGAGTAAAAGAATATAAAGATGGCTTTGCTTTATCAGGTCCGCAAAAAATTAAAGGGGGAATAGTAGATTCTTTTGGTGACCATAGAATAGCTATGGCAATGGCTATTGCTGGCTTAGCTTCTTCTGATGGAATTCTTATAGAAAATTCAGAATGTATATCAATATCCTTTCCGAATTTCTTTGAAATTTTGCAAAGCATAAATAATGATAGATAAACTGCAAAAGTTGAAGAAGGATTTAATTTATCTGATAGGATATATGGGGGCTGGTAAAAGCACTATCGGAAAGTTATTGGCGGAGCAACTCCGATGGAATTTTCTTGATACGGATGCAATTATTGAGGATAAGCAAAGATGTTATATTTATGAGATTTACAATAAATATGGAGAAGAATTCTTCAGAAAAATTGAGAGTGAAATTTTATTAGAAATTTCAAAAAATAAAATGGCAGTAATTGCTACTGGAGGAGGCATTTTAATAAAGGAGGAAAACCGAAAAGTTATAAAAGAAACCGGGGTCTCCATTTGGTTAAAATGGGAAATGGAAAATTTGATAAAAAACATTTCTGGGAATAAGAAAATTCGTCCTTTATATAAAGATGAAGAATATTTTAAGATTCTTTATCAAGAGAGGGAAAAATTATATTATCAAGCGGATCTAATAATTGAATGCGATAATAAATCATCTGATGAGATAATAGAAGAGATAATGGAGTTTGTAGAGTTAAGAGTTAAGAGTTGAGAGTTAGTAGAGTTTCACAATTTCTTACTTTCTTGCCATTAAAGGGATTAGGGATTAGGAATTGGGAATTGGGAATTAGGGGATAAAGGCTAACTTCAAGCTTGTGATAAAGGGGTAAGAAATGGTGGAACTCTTAACTCTAATCACAAAATATGGCTTGAAAGAAAGATAAATAGAGTTATAATATGAAAAATGCGGCAAGAATATTATGGATAAAGTTGATAAAAATTACATACGAATAAAATCAAAGAGGCCGATTTCTTCTCAAGGATATTTATTCCCAGATTTAGCTCCAACCGCAAAACAAAAATTTTTACATAATTTAAGGGGAAAAGGGAAAAGATATAAAAGATATTTAGGGTCGCCATTAAGATATGCAGGCGGCAAAAGTTGGGCTGTCGGATATGTAATAGAGCGCTTACCAGAAGATATAGAAAGATTAGTTTCTCCATTTTTTGGTGGAGGTTCAATTGAAATTGCAGTAGCGAAAGAATTAGGTATTAAAGTAATAGGATTTGAAATATTTGATATTCTTGTCAATTATTGGAAAGTTCAAATTGAGAATCCTTATGAATTATATGAAGAACTGATTAAATTAAAACCAAAGAGAGAAATTTATAATTGGGTTAAAGAAATATTAAAGAGGCACTGGAAAGGTGAAATAAAACTAGCATCATTACAATTAGCTGCTTATTATTATTTTAATCACAATCTTTCATATGGTCCTGGATTTTTAGGATGGATGTCAAGTGTTTATGCTAATGAGAAAATATACAATCGGCTTTTAGAAAGAGTTAAAAATTTTGATGTGAGAAATATAGTAGTGGATTGGGGATCATTTGAAGAGGTTATACCCCAGTTTAGAAATGATTTTCTTTACTGTGACCCGCCATATTATTTAGGAAAAGATAGCACCCTTTTTAGGGGACTTTATCCTCAAAGGAATTTTCCTGTTCATCACAATAATTTTAACCATGAATTATTAAAGGAACTTTTATTAAACCATAAAGGAGGATTCATATTATCTTATAACGATTCACCTACAATCAGAAGATGGTATAAAGATTTCGAAATTATTGAGCTACCTATTCATTACACTATGGGACAGGGAGAAACAAGAATAGGTTTAAACCGTAAGCTGAAAAATTCTAATCACATTAAAAAGACTAAAGAATTATTAATTATTAAAGAGGCTTAAAATATGGTCAAAAAGAAAGCAATGTCATCTGAAAAAGCAAGTTATGTAAAATTAAAAGGGCACCAAGATGCTAAGGAATTTGCTAAATGTTTGGGAATAGGTAAAGAATTTAAAAGCGATCCTAAAGCTAAAAAAGATGTAATTGATAATGAAGGTTATTCTTATTCTGTAAAAAGCGGAAAAAAGAAGTGGCAGATTTTCCTTTATGGGGAAAGCAGATTTAAAAAAGATTATGCTTTTAGAGCTATGGATGGACTTGGTGAACTATTTTTGCAATGCATAAAAAGCTTTCCAACATTACGAAATGATTATTTAAAAAACAAACAATTGTATAAATTAAGATTGCAAAAGCCGATGCGTGAATTATGTCAAAAATTAAAAGAGAAAAAGATTCTGGCAGCATTCCTTGATAAAAGTATCTTTAATAGCGGTGAGGTTGATTTTTTAGTTGTAAAAGAAGGGAGGATTTTCAATGTATTCTGGAACAGAGATGTTGTAGATGCATTGTCAAACAACTATGCAATTGAAAACTCAAAGGCTAGGGGTAAAAATCAGATTGATGACCAGAAAACAGTTTTTAAAGTTTCTGGCAAAACTCATGGTGAGATTGAAATGAGGAATGACAGCGATGTTCATTATCGCGAAATAAAATTTTGGCTGGATAGAAATCTAACTCTTGAATTACTAAAATCAGAAATAAAAAAGAGCAAGTCTCTTACTGAAAGAATAATTCTATATGGCAAAGCTATAAACAAATTATTAAAATATAAATTAAAAGCTAAACATAAGTGGTAAATTATAAAATTTAAGAATTGAAAATTGAGAGTTCCTCAATTATTACCATCAAGAGTTTATATTTTATATTATATTGATAAAATGAAAAATATATTGTAAAGAAGAAATTTGTGAGATGTATAATAACTTTATGTCCTCTGAGATAAAAAATTAGAGTTGAGAGTTTGTAGAGTTCCACAATTTCTTACTTTCTTGCCATTAAAGGGATTAGGAATTGGGAATTGGGAATTAGGGGATAAAGGCTAACTTCAAGCTTG
>CAYREJ010000244.1:0-4016 GCA_964423235.1 uncultured Acidobacteriota bacterium
AAGTGGAGGAACTCTATAAACTCTCAACTCTATAAACTCTATAGAATTGGTAATAGGTCATGGGTCATGGGTTATAGGAATCAAGATACATAGGCAATAATCTATGACCCATAGCCCAAAGAAAGATAAGCACAGATTAACACAGATAAATGCAAGCTTTAATCATTTTGGACTAAGGACAAGTATCGGTGGAACTCTATAAACTCTCAACTCTATAAACTCTATAAACTCTTAAGGAGTGAAGCGAAGCATAGCTTCTGCTAATAGAGCAGAAGTTCTCTGCATTTGCTCAATAGAATTGTTAATAAGATTAATATCGGAATTATTAAGTGCTTCTTCAGCCATTTTGAAAACAGATTCTACTGTTGATTGTTCTGTTTCATCTAATTTAGATCCAAATTGCTGATAAACTCTCTTATTGGATTCAATTAAATCTTTCAACTTACTTTTAGCTGCTTCAATTTCTTTAGAAGCTTTTATTTCTTTTTCTTCTTTAGCAGCAGTCAAAGCTAAGTGCTCAACTTCTTTAGGAGTTAATCCTCCTGAAGGATTAATTTTGATTTGATGTTGCAGACCTGTATTTTTATCTTTAGCAGAGACATGAACGATACCGTTGGCATCTATATCAAAAGTAACTTCAATTTGAGGGACTCCTTTAGGAGAAGGGACAATACCTGCTAATTCAAATCTACCTAATGATTTATTTTCATAAGCTTTCTCACTTTCTCCTTGGAGGACATGAATTTCAACAGTTGTTTGATTATCAGCTACAGTAGTGAAGATCATAGTATTTTTGCAAGGAATAGTGGTATTCCTTTCTATTATTTTGGTAAATGTGGCTCCTTTTGTTTCTATTCCTAAAGATAGAGGAGTTACATCTAACAAAACTAATTCTTTTACTTCTCCTTCTAATATTGCAGCTTGAATAGAAGCTCCAATAGCTACGACTTCATCCGGATTAATTTCTTTACTCGGTTCCCGATTAAAAAATTTCCGAACTGTCTCTACGACCTTTGGAGTTCTTGTTTGTCCGCCAACTAATATAATCTTGCCAATATCAGTAGGACTTAAACCTGCATCTTGTAGAGCCTGTCGGCAAGGCTGAAGCGTGCTTTCTATAATATCATCAATCAATCTTTCCAGTTGAGACCTTTGTAAAACCATTTCCAAGTGTTTAGGTCCGGATGCATCAGCAGTTATAAATGGTAAATGAATTTTAGTTTCGTAAGAAGAAGAAAGTTCACATTTAGCTTTCTCGGCTGCTTCTTTTATTCTTTGCATAGCCATTCTATCTGTTTTAAGGTCTATCCCAGTTTCTTGGAGAAAATTTTCAGTAATCCAATTAATTATTCTCTGATCGATATCTTCGCCTCCTAAGAAAGTATTACCACTTGTCGATAAAACTTCAAAAACTCCCTTTTTTAGCTTAAGAACTGTAATATCAAAGGTCCCGCCTCCTAAATCATAAACAGCAATTGTTTCAGTTTCTTCCTTATCTAATCCATAAGCCAAAGCAGCAGCAGTAGGCTCGTTAATTATTCTTCTAACTTCTAAACCGGCAATTTTACCTGCATCTTTAGTAGCTTGTCTTTGACTATCATTAAAATAAGCAGGAGTTGTTATAACAGCTTCTGTAATCGGAGTAGATAAATAATCTTCTGCATATTCTCTTATATGCTGCAAAATATAAGCAGATATTTCCTCCGGACTATATTCTTTATCTTTAGCTTTTACCCGAGCATCACCATTGGGAGCAGGAACTATCTGATATGGAACAAAGCTCCTTGCTTTCGTTACCTCCGGTGAATTATATTTTCTTCCAATTAATCTTTTTATTGCATATACTGTATTCACTGGATTTATTAAAGCTTGTCTTTTAGCAATCTGACCTACCAATCTCCCCCCTTTCTCTGTAAAAGCTACGATAGAAGGTGTAGTCCTACTTCCTTCTTTCGTAGGGATAACTTGAGGAACTCCTCCTTCAAATATAGCACAGCAACTGTTCGTCGTCCCTAAATCAATTCCTATCACTTTCCTCATTTTTGTCAACCTCCTTATTCCTCATTTCCCCTTCATTAGACGATAATTTATGGATGCAAACTTTCACTAAAGAAGGTCTTAATAATTTATTATGAATTAAATATCCCCTTTGATATTCTTCTAAAATTGTATTCTCTTCTACATCATAATTTTCTTCATGCGCTATAGCTTCATGAAAAGATGGATCAAATTGTTTCCCCATTGCTTGTATCTGAACCAGCCCAAATTTCTTCAGTGTTTCTTTCAGTTGCCGATAGATTTGCTGAATACCTAAATAAAATGAATCCTCTTTATTTGGGAAATGAGATAAGGCTCTTTCTAAATTATCCATAATTGGCAATAATTCCTTAATTAGATTAGAATTAGCAATATGTAAAAATTCTTCTTTCTCCTTCTCTATTCTTTTTCTATAATTATTAAAATCAGCTAACTTCCTTAATAATCTGTCATACAATTCATCCCTTTCCTTTATCACATTCTCTAATTGCTCTTTTAATTCTTTCACTTCTTGGGGAGTAATTGATACACTTTCTTCTTTTGGCGCAATACCCTTCTCTACTTCAGATTCCTCAGGTATTGAATCAAAGCTTATTTCAAATACATCATTCTTGCTGCCATCCCCACCATTGCCTTTTGAATTATCTTGTCCATTTTTTTTATCTTTTTCCATTTATATCCTCTGAGAATATAAATTTTTTTCTAAGATAGCGATAACATTCTATTAAAAGTTTTACCCATATGACTTACAATGGGTATTACTTTATTATAATGCATTCTAAGGGGACCAAGAACTCCTATGCATCCTAAAGCATCTTCCGGAACTTTATAAGTTGAAGATATAAAAGTTATATCGGAAAAATCTTTTATAGCGCTTTCTGCCCCTATAATAATATGAAGACCTTCCTTTTGTAATGTTTTATTCAAAAGAGCTAAAATTTTGCTCTTCTCTCCCAAAAGCTTCATTATGTAAAAAGCCTTATTAACATCTTCTTTCGCTAATTTCTCTAAAAGATTAGAGGTTCCTTCTATGTAAATTGTTGGTTCTTCTATATAAAAAAGGAACCCTTCCTTAGCTAAATAAAGAGCTTTTCTCATCAATGCATCATATTTAAAGAATTCAATTTGCATTAGCTGTAATATAGATTCTCTTATTTGCGGTAAAGTCTTTCCCTTAAAATTGTTGTTCAAATAATTAGCAATTTTTATTAATTCTTCTTGATTAATATCTTCAGCAATATCAATAATTTTGTTGAGAATATATCCGGTATTACTTACAAAAATTACTAATATTCTCTTCGGCTTAATCAAAACAAAATCAATTTGCCGCATTACCATATCATTATAATTTGGCGCCAATACTATTGCAACATTATTCGTTAGCTTGGAAAGTATTTTGGCAGCTTGAGATAACATTTCTTCCAAAGTTCCACTCATCTGCTTTAAGGATCTTAACATCTTCCTTTCTCTTTCATCAAGTCTAAATTTTTTAAGATAGTCTACATACAATCTATAAGCTTTATCAGTGGGTATCCTTCCTGATGAAGCATGCGGTTGGTATAAATAACCTTCATATTCCAATTCTGCTAAAATATTTCTTACAGTAGCAGAACTTATGTTGAAAGGAAGCTTATCTGCTATTAACCTTGAAGGTATCGGCTCCCCTCTTTCTATAAATAATTTCACCAGCTCAATTAATACTAAAGAATCTCTTTTTGTCAAATCTTTTCTTTTCATTTCCTTCTACATTCTTATATTTATCATTATCTTAGCATAATGTCAAGAGCCAAATTTGTCATTGGTCATTTTTCTCCAAAATTATTGCTTATATTTTTTAACCAAAAAGGATACAAAGTTATCACAAAGCACACAAAGTATTTTCTATAAAATATATCCTTTTTTGTGATCTTTGTATCTTCTTTGTTATTATGAGAACTGGCTTTATGCCAGAAGATCAATATCATTATAATGATCTAATA
>CAYREJ010000245.1:0-3995 GCA_964423235.1 uncultured Acidobacteriota bacterium
TATTTCTGTGTTATTCTGTGTGCTTCTGTGGCTAATATCTTGTGTTAATCTTGTGCAATCCTGTGGTTTCAATTTTTAGCCACGATGTTATCACAGATTAACACAGGATTTTTTTAATTAAAGATGAATTGAAAAATAAAATATTAAAAATAAATTCTGTATTCTTTTGTGAAATTCTGGGGCTTATATTATGCGGCTGAATGCTGCAGAATTTAACAAACTTTAGCTGAAAATATTTTTTTACTCGGCAATTCGTTAATTTGCTAATATCCTAATAAATAAAAGGTTGAAAGATAACTTCGCCGCCTTCACCTTCATCATCATCTTTTATATCATATCTATCTATTTGATTAGCGTTGTTATGTGTCCATTTATTAAATTTAGCATAGACTTTCATTTTGCTGCGATTGATAAAATCCCAGGAAGATGAGCCTTTATGAGAGAATATATTGCCACCTTTGCCATTAGCAGGACCGCCTCCTAAATCTATCATTGTCCAAGGATGAATTGAATAACCCAATAATATCAATGCCCACTCTTCACAATCCTTTACAATATTATTCTCTAAAATAACATTGGAATCAGTTGTTATGGCTATTCCTCTTACGCAATTTGTGATTTTATTATTTCTAATAATTGCTCTTCCGCTATTCTTAGGACCGCCAATGCCCATTGATGAGAATTTATAGTCTCCTATACTATAATTATATATTTCATTATCTTCAACTATTAATTCATAATTCCCTGCCATAGGATAAGCGCCAATGCCACCTATATCTCTTATTTTATTTCCTTTCACTAAACCACTACATAATAATACATAAATCCCAGGTCCATCAATATAATTATTTATTATCTTTATATCTTTAGAATTCTCGCAAGTTATGCTTGATTTAAGAGCTCTATAAGAATTTCCAATTATTTTAAAATTCCTTACTTCGCAATTATCACAATTTTTAAGCTGAAATATATCATAATTATTATCAGGAAAAGATACTACTGCTTCATAAGGAGATTCAGAGATAACTTTTTGACCCTTTTTTAGTTTAATTTCCTTTTCCACATATTCCCCAGGCAATACCATTATTGTAGAGTTTTCTTTAGCAGCATTAACAGCAGCAGTTATAGTTGAATAAGGCATTGATCTTGTCCCTTTTTGCTGTCCTACATATCCTGATTTAACATAGATGACTGAAGTATCCTCATTTGTCGGTAAATTATTATCACAATTATTAATATTTATAATTACAAAAGAAATAATTCCAATAGAAATTATTCCTTTTTTGATAGATTTTTTAATAAAATTCAACATATTTATAGCCTCCTGAATCAATTAATAAAATTTAAGCTTTCAAATGTTTTTATAATGCGATATTAATTACAAATTCCAAGCGTGAACAATGAATTTAGCCATTTGAGCTCTTGTTAGATTATCATTCGGACAAAATAAAGGAGGAGAGGAAGAACAACCTTCATATATTCCTAAAACATATCCTTTCTCAATTAATCTTTCTTTGAGATCATCTCCAGTGATGTCAGAAAAGAAATTCCAAATTAAGTCTCCGGGTCTTCTTTCAATTCCTAAAACAGTCCAGATAGCCATAGTTTCTCTGGAAGTATAATTGCTTGGGCAAAAATACCAGTTTGAAGATGAGCATGAACCCATAACCAAACCTTGGTTTTTGATGTTTTCTATATAAGGGCAGAATAAGCTTGAATTACTAACATCTTTAAATTGGGAGATGCAAGGATTTTCTAAGTAAGTATCTCCGCGTGCATTAGTGATAAATTTAGCCATCTGCTCTCTGGTAATATAATTATCTGGGCAATATTTTAATGGATTTGAAGAGCACCCTCCAGCTATTCCTTTTTCATATAATCTCTCTATGTATCCAAAGAATAGGTGATTGCATCCGACATCTGCAAAAGTAGGATTCTTAATGCTTACATTTTCTTTTAATTCTACTGGAGTCCAGCCAACATCTGAATTCAACCAGCATATCTCAAAATAAGTAGGAGGTGGATTAGGATTCTTTTCCCTATGACAAAATCTAACATTGGATGGAATTATTCTAATTAAATTAGGAGTGCAGTTAGGTACTGAAGAAGCTTGAACTGTCCATTGAACTTGTTTTCGTGAATATCTATATATATAAGTGAGGGTTTGGGTTTGAGAGCCACTTATTAAAGTAAAACAAGAAGGAAGAGAAATTGTTAAGTTCACTGATTTTATATAATCTTGTTCATCAATATCAGGAACATCAGGCAAACCTTCTAATATATTAACGGCAGAGACAACTATATTTAAATTATTTCCTGGACAGACAGCCGGAGGAGATGCCCATTCCAATTGCAAAGGAACAAAATTAACTAATTCGTAATTACTAATTTGCCCATCGGGATTCACAACCTTTACTGGAGTTTCCATAATTCTACCTTCATAAGTAGGAGTTGTTGCAACTAATGTATTTGAGCTTATAACATTAACATCGGAGGCGCCTAAAGGGGAAAAAATTACCCAAGATTTTGGATTACCTGAAGATATAAAATTATTTCCATAAATGTTTATATCTACATTTTCTGATACACCAAAAGTATCTTTGCTCAAATTAGAAATTACAGGTGCGGGTCCAGGGTTTGAGCCGAATATCTTTAAAACTTCCTTTAGGTATATATCTTGCCAAGCGAATCTGAAGCAATTGTTAGGAGCTTTACAACTGATATTAGGTGTTGATTGAGAAGGCTCAATTGCGCTTGTTTCCCACCATTCATTGAATGAGTTAATCCAAATGAAAGCAGTATTAGAATCAGCTGCAATAGATATA
Organism: uncultured Acidobacteriota bacterium; assembly: GCA_964423235.1. GTDB lineage: Bacteria > Acidobacteriota > HRBIN11 > MFGW01 > MFGW01 > CAYREJ01. Next base: position 2,826 of record CAYREJ010000245.1, read on the forward strand.
TCTTTGGCTCTTTTAAGAAAATAGCCAAATCCTGCTCCATTGTCATCATAAAAATCTCTTTCTTTAGAGCGATTAATGCTATGATCATCTTCATATGAAGCCATCGCTGATGGCATAAAATTTACTTTTTCTCCTGTATATTCATTATAAATAGAATTGACATGATTTCTCCAGGCTATTTGATTATTAATGCTTGAGTCAGCCACTGCTACTGTGTGAGACATATCGTATATTTTAGCTCCTGCAGTTCCGTAAGCACTTACAGCATCAAGCTCATCAATCCTATTATCATTATAATTTCCGCTACCATGCATTTCATCCCCTATAATATATATCTTTCCTGAAAAAGATCCTCTTATATCAAAAACAGCTTTATGATATGAGCAATTATTAGGAAATGGACATTCACTCACTTCTCCTTGCCAACTTCTTGTTATGTATATGAAGAAAGCATTCTTAGTGTTATTTCTAAATCTTAGATAATTTGGATAAATAGGATTTAAATTAGCATCAAAAAATTCATTCCTCATATGAACAAAATCTTCTCTAAAGGAATTGTTGATGCAAATTCTTATATTTTCCATAGGGTGATTAAAATTTACTAAATCTTTTTTATCCATTTCTGGGCAATGATTCAGTAGGCTAATAGCTTGATCATAAAATAAAAGGAATTTAACTGTTGAGCCTTTATCTTCCAATCTTTGACCTAAAAGATGAATTTCTGGATCTGTATAACTGCCATCGCTTCTATAATAATATTCAGCAGCAAAAACACTTAGCTTATTAGCTTCTGCTTCATTGATTTGGGCATCTATTATATTTGGATCAAGAGAATTGTATTTTCCTTTAAAGGGCAAGGCTCTTGTGCTTGAATTATCCCAAGTATTTGTTCTGTACCATCCATACCAAAATGCACCAGCTTTATAATTTGTTATCATTTGGGGTTCATCTGCGGGATTTGCATAAATAGATAAGCAGCTAAAGAAGAGAATTATAGATAGATAGATAGATAGATAGATAATGATTGTTCTTTCATTTTAACCTCCAAAATTTAATTTTGCTTCATAGTTTTTATATTAAATCATATATCTTTTTATTTGTCAATAGCTTTAAAAGTATTTGGTCAGTTTTCTCCAAAATTATTATTTTGAAATTATTTTATGCTTTTTA
>CAYREJ010000246.1:0-3978 GCA_964423235.1 uncultured Acidobacteriota bacterium
TTTTTCAATGGGTTGAAGAAAATGCAGCAAGAAAATTTTCTAAAATGAAAACTTTGTGAGTTTTGTGATAGCTTTGTGTCGATGTTTTATTATTTTATTACAAGCTGGCGAGTTAGCAAGTTATATATATCAATATGACAAAGAACGCGAACGAAAAATAAATAACAATTATTTAAGATGCTCTCGGATAATTCTGAGAAATTACATTACTCAAATGCTATAAATAGCGATGAATAATATGAAATTTATTTTTTCAGTAGGCTTGTTTTGTCATTTAAAGGAATTTTGTAGTGCTTCAGCTTATTATAGAGAGTTTTTCTGCTAATGCCTAATATTTTAGAAGCAGTTAATTTGCATCCTTTGGCTTCCCAAAGTGCTTTCTCAATAGCAATTTTCTCTATCTCATTTAATGGTGGGACCTCCTCACCAATGAAATCCGGTTTTTTCAAAGTATTAGAATAATTTAAAATATGAGTAGATAATAAGTCTGGAACTATCTTTTCCTCCGCAAGAACTACTAATTTATATATCTCATTCTTTAACTCTCTTATGTTTCCCGGCCAATTATATTCATAAAATATTTGCATGACTTTAGGAGAAACTTTAGGAGCTGGCTTGTTCAATTGTTCAGCGAAAGAATTAATAAAATATTCTACCAGAATGGGCAAGTCTTCTTTTCTCTCTCTTAAAGGGGGAATGTCTAATCTCACGCCACATATTCTATAAAATAAATCTTCGCGAAATTTGCCTTCAGAAATTAATTGAATTAATTCTTTATTAGAAGCAGAAATTAACCTCACATTTGCTTTTTTTGTTTTTGTATCACCAAGCATCCTAAATTCTCCTGTCTCTAATACTCTTAGTAATTTCCCCTGCAATGAATAACTCATTTCCCCTATTTCATCTAAAAATAATGTGCCATTATTGGCTTCTTCAAAAACTCCTATTTTATCTGTATAAGCTCCGGTAAAAGCTCCTTTCTTGTATCCAAAAAATTCTGATTCTAAAAGAGTCTCAGGAAAAGCCGCACAATTTATAGAAACAAAGTTTCTTAATTTTCTTAAACTATTATTATGAATCTCTTTAGCTAATAATTCTTTACCGGAGCCGCTCTCCCCATAAATAAAAATAGGTAGATCGGTTTTTGCTATTTTGAAACATAATTCCAGTAATCTCTTCATCTTAAAACTATTGCTAATTATTGAACCATATGTTTCATACATACTTACTTTCTTCTCTAAATCTTTTAATATTACTTTCAATTTTTCTTTGTCTTCTTTTAATTTTTTTTCTATTTCTTTATATTTTTCTAATTTTAAAATTTGTTGCATTAGAATCCCAGCTATTTGAGAAATAATATCTAAAAAGAGAGCATCTTCTTCAGTGAATTCTCCTCTATAGCTATTAATTAATTCAATTGCACCTAATATTTCTCCTTGATCATTTATTAAAGGAACGCATAAAATGTTTTTGGTTTTATATCCAGTTATTTCATCAACTTTTGGATAAAAATCCGGATCTGAATAAGCATCATTGCATATTTGAATTCTTCCAGTTTTTATTGATTTTCCTACTATCCCTAAATGACTGGGTAAATATATCTCTGTCAATTCATCACTCTTTGTATGAATGTATGTTATGAGAAATCTTTTTTTCTTGCTTAATAGAAATAAACTGCTCCTCTCGCATCCAATCAAATTAGTCGCAAATGTCATTATTTCTTCTACCGCTTTCGGATAATCAGAAACAGATATTTTCTTAATTATTTCTGCTATGACTTTAAATTTTTCTATAAATTCTTTCATTGCTCTAAATAATATAATACAATAAGAATACAGTCAATTTATGTATATTTAAATGGTCAGTTTATTCCAAATGCTAAAAGCAAATCCAATGGTAAAAAAATTAGAAACCACAAAGATCACAAAGAAGGCACAAAGAAAGATAAATTTTATAGGAAAAACTTTGTGTGCTTTGTGATAACTTTGTGTCCTTTGTGGTTAAAAAATATAAGCAATAAATTGAATAATGCACCCTCAAAGCAATAATTTTGTAGAAAACTGACCAGTTACATGTATAATTCCTTTGAGGCGTAGTCATAGATATGATAAAATTAATTATGATTGATAACTAAATTATTGATATATTGATAAAAATGAGGAGTTTTATATTTTTTATTTTATTTTTTCCTTTTACTTTTATAATGGGATGCTTATCTATTTTATTTATTGTTATTACATTTAAGCCGGGAATGGGATTTTATTTTGCCAAGTTCTGGTCAAAAGGTTTAATTAAGATGGCTGGCATTAAGCTCTCTATTGAAAATATTGAAAACATTCCTCATAATAAATCGGTTATTTTTATTGCGAATCATCAAAGTTATTTTGATATTCCTATTTTGTATGCTACTATTCCGAAAGAATTTCGTATTCTAGCAAAAAAGTCTTTATTCCTTATTCCTATTTTTGGATGGCATCTATATTTATCCGGGAATGTCCCTATTGAGAGAAAGAATCCGATTAGAGCCTCAAAAGGGATTAGAGATGCCGAAGAAATTTTAAATAATAATATATCAATCCTTTTATTTCCTGAAGGAACGCGAAGCAGAGCTGGGGAACTTCAGTCTTTTAAAAAAGGAGCTTTCTTTTTATCCAAAAAAGCAGGCAAAGAAATAATTCCGGTTGTAATAAGGGGAACATCTCAAGTGCTAAAAAAAGGTTCTCTTAGAGTTAAAAAGGCACCAGTCTCCATAACCTTTTTGTCATCTATTTATCAACAAGAAATAAATAGTTTAACATTGGAGGAATTATCCTCAAAAGTATGGCAAAGAATTAATCAATGTTTACAAGGAGGATTAATTGAATGATTGAAATTTTTATAAATAAATGGATACCAAAGATAGAGGAAGCCTTATTAAGATATTATCCTGAAAGCAATATTTACCCTTCAAAAGTTTATGATTCAATGAAATATACATTATTTTCCGGGGGTAAAAGGATAAGACCTATTCTAATGCTATGCATAGGAGAAACATTTAATGCATATATAGATAATATTATACCTTTTGCTTGTGCAATTGAATTTGTTCATACTTCTTCATTAATTTTAGACGATCTGCCTTGTATGGATAATGCAAAATTAAGAAGAGGCAAGCCTGCTAATCACTTAGTTTATGGAGAAGATATAGCAATTTTAGCAGCAATTGGATTACTTAATAAAGCTTTTTCAATTATTGCAGAGGAAAGGAATAACATAGAAGCTGAAAAGCTTTTAGATATTCAAGCTTCTCTTACAAATGCTATAAGTATAAAAGGATTAATAGGAGGTCAAACAATTGATCTGCTTTCTAAAAGTAAAAAAATAGACCTCCAGACTCTCCAATATATTCATTTGCATAAGACAGCTTCTTTATTTATTGCAGCAGCTGAAATAAGCGCTATGCTTTGTTCTCTTGAAGAAAACCAAATAAAATTAATTTCAGAATATGCAAAAAATATCGGCTTAGCTTTTCAAATATCAGATGATCTGAATGATTTATTATCTGATGAAAAATCTATAGGTAAGGATGTCAAAAAAGATATAAATTCTACTACTTTTATTTCTTATTTTGGAGTGGATGGAAGCATTAATTTGATGAATCAATTAATTGAGGAAGCAAAAAAAAGTTTATCTCTTTTAAAAGTTAGCAATGTAAATTTACTTGAAGATTTAGCTAACCGTATAAAAATAATAAAAGCTTGATATTTTGGCAAGAAACTACAAAGTATCTGGTCAGTTTGCTCCAAAACTATTATTTTGAGATTATTTTATGCTTTTTATGGTTTGCAATTTTGTTTAGCATAATTTTATTTTTTCACGCAAAGCTCGCAAAGCACGCAAAGATTATTTTCTGGCAAGTATCACAATCATTCTTGTTATTTATTCTTTGCGCTCTTTGCGTTCTTTGCGTGAGTATTCAAATAATTATTTCACGCAAAG